>CAZYUK010000044.1:0-8884 GCA_964650675.1 uncultured Candidatus Bathyarchaeia archaeon | reverse complement strand
ACAGGGTTGTGGTCGTCGACAAGGGACGGATAATCGCCGTCGGCAAGCACAGGAGGCTGCTCAGGGAGAGCGAGGAGTACAGGATGCTGATGGCGTCCCAGATGCTCAAGCTGGGGCAGGGAGGCGGGGACTGATGGCCGAGTTCTCGGGCAGGTACGACGTCGGCTCACTCGAGTCCACCGAGCGCAGGTTCAGCGACTTGGGCCTGGTGAAGAGGATCATCGGGGACTACATGCTCCGTCACAGGCCGCTGGTCGCGGCGATGGCGCTGATCATAGTAGCTAAGACCTTCCTGGTCCTCTCCGGCCCCTTCATCTACAAGGTCACCTTGGACAACTTCATCAGCAACACGCCCGAAGCCAACGAGAGGTGGCTGGCTGACATCATTAGAGGCATCGCAGCGGTGCTTGGCGGGGGGGCAGTCACGCCGTGGATGAGCATAGTCTCTGCCGGCCTGATCTACGTCGGGGTGGGCGTCATGCTCTGGGTGGTCATGAGCCTTCAGGAGTACTGCCTCAACAAATTGGGGCTCAACATCATCGCGGACATCAGGACGGACTTCTTCCTGCACCTGGAGAAGCTGAGCCAGAGCTTCTTCGAGTATGGCAACACGGGTAAGCTGGTCTCTAGGGTGACGAACGACGCCGAGGCTCTGAGGAAGCTTGTCTCCTCCGGCATAATCGGGGTCGTGGCGGACCTATTGACCGCGGTCGCGGTGCTGGGGACGATGTTCCTCCTGGATTCTAGGCTCGCGCTTGTGGCGATCCTCATGGCGCCGGTACTGGCCTTGGTGACAGGGACCCTCAGCAGGTTCGTGAGGGACAACTGGAGGGTCGCCCGCCGGAACATCGCCTCGATGACGGCTAAGGTCCAGGACCTCATGGTCGGGGCGAGGGTCACGAAGGCGATGGCGCAGGAGGAGAGGAGCCTCGCCGACTTCAACATGGTGAACGTAGCCAACGCCGAGGCCCAGATCAGGGCGGAGGTGACGGCGAACATCTACGACTCGACGGTCAGCTTCTTCGCGGCGCTGATAACCTCGCTGATCTGGTTCTTCGGCGGTCAGCAGGTCCTCGGCGGCTACACCGTCATCGGCGACCTCGTGGCCTTCACCCAGTACACGGCGAGCTTCCTAGAGCCTGTCCAGAACATAAGCACCTTCTACGGTGAGATTCAGAGTGCCTTGGCTGGGGCGGAGCGCATCTTCGCGGTGCTCGACGTCGAGCCTGATGTGAGGGAGGCGCCTGACGCCGTCGACTTCCCCGAGGGTGAGGGGGTCCTGAAGCTCAGGGACGTCTCGTTCGAGTATGTCAAGGGGCAGCCTGTGCTGAGGGGGATAAACTTCACGACCCGGCCGGGTGAGAGGCTGGCGATATTCGGTCCGACTGGTTCAGGCAAGTCTTCCATCATCAACCTGATCGGCAGGTTCTACGACCCAGACGAGGGGGAGGTGGTGATAGACGGCGTCAACCTTAGGAGGGTGAGGCTGGGGTCTCTGAGGAGGAGGGTGGCCATAGTTCTTCAGGAGCCTTACCTTTTCCAGGGGACCCTGAGATATAACCTGAAGTTCGGGAGGCCGGGGGCGTCCGACGAGGAGATGGCGAGGGTTGCCAAGCTCGTAGGCATACATGAGGCGATCGGTAGGCTTCCCGGCGGCTACGATGAGGAGGTGAGCGGGCGTGGCTCCGGGCTGAGCTACGGGCAGAGGCAGCTTGTCTGCCTTGCGCGGGCCATACTGGCGGATCCGAGGATACTGATCCTCGACGAGGCGACCTCGAGCGTTGATCCCTACACGGAGCAGCTGATCCAGGGGGCGCTCAGGGAGGAGATGGCTCACAGGACGATACTGATCGTGACTCACAGGGTTTCCACGGTGAGGGATGCCGACAGGATAATCGTGCTGGACGGTGGCAGGATCGTGGATGTGGGTACTCACGACGAGCTTGTGTTGAGGAACGATCTTTACAGGCGGCTCTGCGAGGCTCAGCTCGTCTCCGTCGGGTGAGCGCATGGGCGGCATTCTTCCGTGGCTACTCATAACGGAAAAAAAAATTTCTCGTTGCGTGCGTGCTGGAGGGGGGGAGGGGGCGGTAGTCGTCGTCGCCGCGATTTTTCGTTTTCAGGCTCCTTTTTTGATTCGGCGGCTTTTTCTGGGTCTCCGGGCGGCGACTACCGGAGGCGGTGGTCGTCGCCGACCGCTCCATGACGTGTGTGTTCCTGAGTCTCGGGCTTGGGCGAGCCTCGGATGACGGGGTTAGGAAACGTATATATGCAATTTTAATAATTATACACATGGGTACAGAGCCGAAGATGTAAGGCCATGAGTTTCACGTTAGAGCCGCTTCTCTTGAGCCTCATTGCGGGGATGGCCACGGGGATCGGCGGGGTACTCGTCCTCATGATGAGGAGGCTGAGCGACCGTGCCATGGGCTTCCTGATGGGGTTCGCCTCTGGGGTCATGCTCATGGTCTCCTTCAACAACCTCTTCCTCGAGGCCATAACGCTGCTCACCCACCTCGAGCTGATAATCATGTTCTCGTCGGGCGCCCTCATCATAATGGCTCTCGACCTGCTGCTCCCCCACATCGAGCTGACCTCCAGGAGGGATGGAGACTCCAAGATGCTTAGCAGAGGTTTACTCATCGCCATAGGCATAACGCTCCATAACCTCCCCGAGGGACTGATCGTCGCGGCGGGCTACACCTACATGCCGAAGTTAGGCATCGTCATAGCCATCGCCATAATGATGCATAACATACCCGAAGGCATCGCGACCGCCATCCCCCTCACCGAGGCGGAAATGAGGCCGTCCAGGGTCGCGATTCTCACCTTTCTATCGGGCATGGCCGAGCCTGTAGGAGCCTTATTAGGCATCTTTGCCTTCTCGCTTCTGGGGACAAGGGTTGCCATAGGCTCCTCGCTTGCCTTCGCGGCGGGGGTGATGACGTACATCACGGCAGATGAATTAATTCCAGTGGCACACGAGTATGGATTCAAGCACACGGTCTCAGTTGGTCTGTTGATCGGAATAATCTTCGCGCTGTTGATAGATGCGATGATAGGCTAGAAGGGGAGACGCGGATAGGATCATCGTGCTCGACAGTGGCAGGATCGTGGACGTTGGCGTTCACGATGAGCTTGTCGTGAGGAATGGGCTTTACAGGCGGCTCTGCGAGGCGCAGCTCGTCGCCGTCGGGTAGGCGTCGGGGCGGCCGTGTGCGGTGGCTGTTCATAGCGGGAAATATTTTTTTTCTCTATGCGTGCGCGTGGGGGGGGGAGGGGGGTGTAGTCGTCGTCGCCACGGTTCCCCCTTTTTGGGCTTGTTTTTTGGTTTGGATGATTTTTCAGGGTTTCAAGGCGGCGACTGCCATGATTGTAGTCGTCGCCGCCCCGTATATGGTGACTATACATAAGGTGAAAATCTTCTGGCTGCCAGGTGAGACAGGTCGTCGTTCGTTTTCAGCTAGAACAAGAGATATCGCCTAAGCCTATTCGTCTATACGAGAAAGTTGTATAAGTTAGTATTTTCTCAGTAAAAACCGTGAGATAAATGCAGTTTGTTAAGAACTATATGAGTAAAAACATATCGACGATTAGCACCGAGGAATCAGCTACCGAAGCCTCGAAGACCATGTCAATCGACAAAGTGGGCTACCTAATTGCACTGGAGAAGGGGCGACCCGGGGGCATAGTGACTGAGAGAGACCTAGTCCTGAAGGTTATGGCCAAGGATAGAAACCCGCGAGAAACCAAGATTTCGGAGTGCATGTCTACGCCTCTCGTAACGATCGATCCCGATAAGGGAATCGAAGAAGCCGTTGAAACAATGAAGAAACACGGGTTCAGAAGGCTCCCCGTCGTAAAGAACAACATTATCTACGGTATATTCACCGCAAGGGACCTCGTGGAGCACTTCGGGGAGTTTGAGGACAAGCTGACGAGGGACCTTTTGAGTTTCATTCCTTGGGTAGCCTACTGATTCAGGAACATGCACAATCGGCTCATCAAGACGCGCGTATTGCTAAAATTTAATTATCCCTAAGGAATGCTGCGCGCGCGAATACTCTCTTGCGCCAAATTAACTACTTTCCTCATCCAACTCTTACTCTCTTATACTTTACTCTCTCTACGTCAACAAACGAACAGATAAGCGAACACACGCGGGCACGAGTGTTTTTTAGAAGGTAAGATGGCAGGGGATATTCAGTTTCCCGAATCTCGATGCGAGTTCTCGCCCCATCCTCTGGAAGAATTCGTCACTGCGTTTATCCTCTAAGCCGTACTTTCTATACACCCAGTCGGCGTAGTGGTAGTTCAGCCGATCGATTAAGACGTAGTCGATCTTCCCGGCGAGCATCTCTGGGAGTTTCTCGGCCCCGGGGAGGATCGGCGCGATCATGGCGTAGGTCCTGACCCCCGCCCCGTGGAACTCGTCGAGCGTCCTGATCCTGTCACCTATTGGTGGCGCATTTGGCTCGAATAGCTTCCTAGTCTCATCGTCAGCCGTGGTAATGGTGAGCCCAACCTCAAATTCCCTTGCCTCCTTAATGATGCCCATATCACGCAGGACTAGAGGAGAACGCGTCTGAATTATAACCGGCCAGTTATGCTGCCTAAGTATCTCGAGGCACCTCCGCGTCAGCCCGTATTTCTCCTCCAGTGGCTGGTATGGGTCGCACACGCCGCTCACCCACACTCTTCCACGCCTCTTCTTGCTGATCTCCAGTCTTAGCAGGTCTGGGGCGTTTATCTTCACGTCGACGAACTCCCCCCAGGGCTCCCTGTGCCCGCTGAACCTCTTCGTGAAGCGTGCGTAGCAGTAGGAGCATCCGTGCTGGCAACCCGTGTAGGGATTGATGGCGTAGTCGTATACCTTAGAGGCGTTGAGAATTGATTTTGCCTGGACCTCCTTTACCATCATGTCTGATCGTCTCAGGTTGGCTTCCTTAAGCCTTCTATAGGAGCGGGGAACCAACCCTCCAATTTCGACTTCGCGTCGTTGAGCAGCTCGGCACTGTATGTCCCAAATATGTTGTTACCCGATGAGATGTAGAGCATCTTGCCGAGGTCAAATCCCGCCACCTGACAGATTATTGCGTCCAGCTGGGCCATACTATTACTGATGCCGATGTCTCGCGTGAATGGGGTTGGTCCATCGCTGCGGGTTGCCTCGAATATCCCCATGAGGTTGAAGAGTGCCCCGTAGACCCTGTTCATGTCGAGTATGCTGTCATCCAGTCTCCGGTTCCTGTAGCCATGCCACCACGCCCTAACGGGGTCTGGCGTCAAGCCAAACATGTTCTTCATCGTGAGGCTCGGGTACTCTTTGCGTCTACTCAGGCTGATGAGGGTGGAGCCGCGGTGTCTGAATAGTTTCTCGGGGACGAGGCCGTAGACTTTTTCGATGGCTGCGGGCGGGTACTTCGACTCGACGGCTTCCTTGACGATCTTCGGATCAGCCACTCGCCCAGCCCATATCTCGTCGGTGGCGTTGACGTACTCGATGCCGTTTTCGTTGAAGAGGTCGAGGTATCCGTATTTCTCCAGGTAGAGGCGGTCCTCCTTCATCAGGTGGCTCCAGTGAGGCCCGTTTATGAACCAGCCCCAGTCGGGATTCTTCAGCAGCCATCTCCAGCCTCTGCCTTCGAGAAGGCGGTTCCAGTCCAGCTCCACGCCATCGGCCATGAGTTTAAGGCCGTCGGGCTCCAGTATCCTCGGTCTCCATAGCAGGTGTCCCTCGGTGACGATGATCTTACCCTTGGCTGCCTCCGTGATGCAGCGGAGGACATCGAGGTTTTTTGGGTAGATTTTCTCGATCGACACCATGTCGGCTTTTACGATGAGTTGATCTGAGTCGGGTATTTCCTTCTTTAGAAGGCTCGTTAACTCGGCGGGTTTGTGGACCCTGGAGAAGGCTGAATCTCCTATATGGAGTGTAGAAGCCATGGAACTAAAATTATTCAACAAGCTTAAGGTGTTTCGCGTGCGTCGACCGCGGTGAACGAAAGTGGGACTCTATTGAATCATCTTCCTCAACCACTCGGGAGACTTCTCCGTGGGAGCTTGGATCTCGACTCGATGCCCATCGGGATCCTGCAATGCTACAGCACGCATCCCGAGATGTGAATCGTGTGGATCATCAACATGAACACCTTTGCCTCTCAGCTCCCTGACAAATTGATCGATGTCATCTACGAGGAATGAGATGGACACCTTTCCAGGAAAGTGGATGGATGTGTCGACATCAAGACCGGGCCACCCAGAATCGAAGCACTTCAACCCCTTCTGATCTACGTTGACCGGGAGCCCCAGTAGATCGTTGTAGAACCTCTTGCTGGCTTCCGGGTCCTCAGCGTTCAGCTCGATCTCGTGTAGCTTTAGTCTCATCGAAATTCTCCTCCACGTCGCTATCCTTGTGCTCTGGGTTGGGTCTGGCGCCCTAAGGGGTTTGGGTTTGGGGATTAAATTCTAGCGCATAATAGCGCGCGCTTAGATTACGCCGCACCATCTTTCTTCTGTTTATCTGGTTCTACTCTAACGCTAAGAGGCCCAATCCCAACAAGAGATGGCAAGATGTGTGATATAATTGCTCAGCACTAAGTAGCCGAACTTTACCGTTTGGATTGGTTTGTGTCCAATTATTCTTCTCTTTATGGTATCTTTGTATATAGCCATGTTTGGTTGTGATGTAGATTGTACACTCATTATTCTTCAACTGGATTCACCAATCCATAGAATTACCTTCAATTTAGCTATAACTTCTAGCCGAAAGTACATGTGTGGGAGGGATCCAAATTTTACCCCTTACTTCCGGCGCAACTGGATCCCATATTATCGTGACACTCAATCCAGTATATTTTTGGATAAAAAAATCCAAAATAGTATAAAATAGTACAGGAAAATAAGCCTGTTAAGCCGTTCCAAGGCTCCCGCCACGGAAAGGAGACCGAAACAAGCCCATAAAAAACATAGGGGGGGTACCCCTCTATTGCTTGGTCACGAAGGTCAAAACGTCCTCGTCCATCAGCCCGTGTGCCAGCCCCACCTTCTGCCCGCCGAACCTGACGCTCCTACCCCAGACCAGCGCGTACTTGAACTCACCCCTCAGCCCCTTATGCAATGTATCACACACATCCCCCACAGTCGAGCCACTCCTCACGATCAGCGGCTCCTCATAATCAGTCTCGCCCCCCTTCGGCCTCATGTAGACCCTGATGAAACGAAGCTTATTGTAGACCTGCTCCCTGAACTCGTCCATGTTAACGTCCGCCTCGGCCGAGATCGGGAGAACGTAGCCGAGGAGCCCCTCCCTGATCCTCCTGAGCTCAGCGGCGTCGACCATGTCTATCTTGTTCAGCACCGTCATCGTGGGCGCGTAGACCCTGTTCCCGAGAAGCACGTCGATGAGCTGCTCATCGCCGATGTCCTCGCGGAGCATGACGCGGGCGTTGTGGACACCGTAGACGCCGAGGATGTCACGCACCGTGTCCCTCCTGATCCTCCTCAGCGGCCTCTGCGCGATCACCGAGACGCCGCCGACCGGGGTCTTCTCGATCACCACGTCGGGCGGCCTCTCGTCGGGCCTGATCCCTATCTCCCTCAGCTCCCTCTCGAGGATCGACCTGCCCCCCGGCTGGAAGACGTCGAGGACGAACAGGATGAGGTCAGCCGCCCTCGCGACCGAGAGGACACGCCTGCCGAGGCCCTTCCCCTGAGAGGCGCCGGCTATGATCCCGGGCAGGTCCAAGATCTGTATCCTGGCGCCCCTGTACTCCATCACGCCTGGGACCACCGTGAGCGTCGTGAAGTCGTAAGCGCCCACCTTGGAGCTCGCGTTCGTGACCCTGTTAAGGATCGTCGACTTCCCGACGCTGGGCAGCCCGATGAGGACCACCGTAGCGTCGCCGCTCTTCTTCACGGAGTAGCCGTCTGAGGAGCCACCGCCCTTGGAAGCCGCCTCCTCCTGCTCGCGCCGGAGCTTCGCGAGCCTCGCCTTGAGCACCCCGAGATGCCGCTCCGTGGCCTTGTTGACCTGCGTACGGGCCATCTCCTCCTCAATCTGCTTGATCTTCTCGGGGATGCCCATAACAAACGCACGAGGCTGGCGACGCACAAAAACGTTTCTAGCGCGGAGACCAGGCCCGGAGATAACGCCTAGCCAAGAATAGGCCCAGTGATGGGCAGCAGGAGGCTGTAGAGGATGTACGTGACGAGGGGGGTCGCCCCGACCGACAGCACCCAGCTGACGACCAGGGTCCCGACGGTCGTCTTATTGATCCCCGAGGAACCGTAGCTCGAGAAGCCGACGCCTACGAGTGCCCCTATGTTGGCGAGGGACGTCGATATCGGCACACCGTACCCGATGACCATGTAGGGGATCGTCACGAAGAGGTGGACGACGAGCGCGTTCGCCACCTCCGCCGCCGTCGCGCTCGCGACGTTCAGCCTGATGATGTTGAAGGCGACCGTCTCGATGACCTTCGGCCCGAGCCAGAAGCCGCCGACCGCGACGCCGATGCTACCGAAGAGGGCGAGCATGAACATCACGCTCCCCTCAGGGGGGCTCCCCATCGCTATCTTCGTCACGGTCACGTAGACCCCAGTCGCGTTTGCTATGTCGTTCGCCCCGAAGGCGTATGCGGAGTAGCAGAGGGCCAGCGTCAGCACGACCACCATCGACCTCTCCCAGGACTCGAACCTGCGGCTCAACGCCAGCATCAGCTTATGCAAGCCGAAGGCGACTACAGCCGCCAGCGCCGGAGAGGTGAACCAGCTCAGCACCACGGTCTGGATCATACCCCACTGAACGCCGCCGGTACCGTAGGCGGCGATGCCGTAGCCGAGGATGCTGCCCACGACCGTGTGGGTCACGCTGATCTCGAGC
>CAZYUK010000043.1:0-8903 GCA_964650675.1 uncultured Candidatus Bathyarchaeia archaeon | reverse complement strand
GATTTCGTCGCCAACGGCGAGCTCGACGCCGAGTACATCCACTCGGAGGGCGAGCACAGCTGCATGGCGATGGCCGTCGGCGCCAGCCTCGCGGGCGCCCGCGTCTTCACGGCGACCTGCAGCGAGGGGCTCGGCTACATGCATGAGATTGTCGCGCAGGCACCCAGCTTCAGAACGCCCCTGCTCCTCGGCGTCGCCGACAGAACCCTGGGATGGTACTGGAGCCTTGGACCTGACTACAGCGATTTAATGCCTGAGTTGAACCTCGGCTGGATAGTGAACTTCGCCGAGACGAACCAGGAGGTCCTCGACATGACCCTGCAGCTCTACAAGGTCGCCGAGGATTACCGCGTCCTGCTCCCGGCGATGATGAGCCTCGACGGCTTCTACCTCAGCTACAGCCAGGAGCGGGTCTGGATGCCGGACCAGGAGGTCGTCGACAAATGGCTGCCCCCATACAAGGCGCCATACCCCGTCGACCCCACCATAAGTGACAAGTTCCCGACGACGAGCCTCCCGCCGCCCCTCCATACGACCTACCGGAGGCTCTTCGAGGAGGTACTCCAAGACGCGAGGAAGGTGATAAAAGAAGTCGATAGGAGCTACGGGAAGACCTTCGGCCGGAGCTACGGTGGCCTCGTCGAGGAGTACAAGACGGAGGGCGCAGAGACGCTCCTGGTCACCATGGGGAGCATGACGACCGCGGGGCGCAGGGCCGTCGACAAGCTCCGCTCGGAGGGCGAGAAGATCGGGCTCGTGAAGCTCAGATTCATACGCCCGTTCCCGGACCTCGAGTTCAGGAAGATAGCAGAGGGCATCAAGGCGATGGGCGTCGTCGACAGGATGATGCTCCACGGCACACGGGGAGGCGGCGCCTTCCAGGACCTCAAGAGCGCCCTCTACAATTCCGGCATAAGGGTCCCCGTCCAGGGCTTCGTCACTGGCATGGGCGGCGAGGACATCCCCATCGAGGACATGTACCTGATGGGAAGGAAGACGCTCCAAGCCGCTGAGCGTGGCCGCGTCGAGAAGGAGGTCGAGTTTGTCGAGCACAAGTTCCAGGCCGCCGTCAAGCCCGTGGAGATGGAGTGGGGCGAGCCGATCTTCCCTGGCAGCGACGGCTGCGCGGGCTGCGGCACGAGCATCATCATCAGGCACCTACTCAAGATACTCGGCAAGGACACCATAATCATCAACCCGCCGAGCTGCAGCGGCGTCAACTTCGGCGCCGTAGTAAGGGTCCCATGGATACTCGCGAACTTCGCTGCGGGCGCAGCCTACGAGACGGGCGTCTACAGGGCTCTCAGGAAGAAGGGAAAGGCGGACAAGGTCTACGTCACCAGCTACAGCGGCGACGGGGGCACGGTCGACATCGGCCTCCAGTCCATCTCGGGCGCCGCCGAGCGAGGCGAGAGCATGATCTGGCTCTGCTACGACAACGAGGCCTACATGAACACGGGCATTCAGAGGAGCGGCAGCACGCCGCTCTTCAGCGCCACGACGAGCACGCCGGCAGGCAAGGTCTGGCCGGGGAAGCAGGTCCGCAGGAAGAACATGCTCATGATCATGGCCGCCCACAGGATACCCTACATAGCGACCGCCAGCCTCAGCTACATCCCAGACCTGGAGCGGAAGATCAAGAGGGCTGCGGAGATCACTAGGGCCGGAGAGGGCCTCGCCTACCTCCACGTCCAGCAGCCCTGCGCCACCGGATGGTACTTCCCGGCGGAGAAGACCGTTGAGATAGGGCGGCTCGCCGTCCAGACGGGCGCGTGGCCGGTCGTCCACATCGACCACGGCGACTTCAAGATAGACGTGAAGCCGAAGGAGCTTAGACCGATCAAGGAGTACCTGCAGCCCCAAGCCAGGTTCCGACACCTGAAGGACGAGCAGTTCGAGATCATCCAGAAGGACGTCCAGTATGATTGGGAGACCCTGCTGGAGCTGGAGAAGAGGGGCAAGTTCCCAGGCTACTGACCCCCCATCCTTTCTTCGCTGCCGTTATAACCTCCAGCCCACACTATCTTCACGATGATGCATGCCTAGGGTAATGACTAGGGATGATGTCGAGGCGCTGGCCGTCGGCGGCACCATCCTGGGTGGCGGAGGCGGAGGCTGGACCCACACCGGGAGGTCCACGGGCAACTTGGCCCTCGACATGGGCGAGGTCAAGCTCTACGGCCCTGAGGAGACGCCCAGGGACTGGAAGGTCATCACGATGGCGGCCCTCGGCGCCCCGACCGAGAGCGGAGGCACGAGGCCCAGACACTTCATAAGGGCGGTTGAGCTCCTCTGGGAGGCCGGCGTGGAGTTCGACGGCATCATAGCCGCCGAGAACGGGGGACACAACAGCTTCGGCGGCTGGGTGCCCGCCGCTGCCCTCGGGCTTCCCATCGTCGACATACCAGCGGACGGCAGGGCTCACCCGACCTCGATGATGGGGAGCATGGGGCTCCACAGGACAGACTACCACTCGGTCAAGGCTGGCGTCAACGCCGAGGGCGAGGTCGTCTGCTGGGGCACCCTGCAGAGGACGAGCAACATCGTGAGGTTCATGGCGGGCGACACCAAGGCGTTCGTCGCCCTCGCCAGGGACCCCGTCCCGGTCGAGTGGTGCCTTGAGCACGGAACCCCCGGCGCGATAACGCAGGCGATCGATGTCGGCAACGAGTGGCTGAGGGCGAAGCCGAGGGGAGAGGCATCGGTGAAGGCGTCCGTCAGGTTCCTCGGCGGCGAGCTCCTCGGCAGGGGCAGGATCGTCGGGAAGAGGCAGGAGGCGAGGGGCGGCTTCGATGTCGGCGGATTCACGGTAGACATCGAGGGCAGACCCTACGAGCTCACCTACATGAACGAGTACATGACCCTGGAAGCCGGCGGGGAGCGCCTCGCGACCTTCCCGGACCTTGTGACGACCTTCGACGGGGAGGGGAGCCCGGTCACGAGCGCGAGGCTGAACGAGGGCGACGCCGTCTACCTGGCGAAGGTGCCGAAGGAGAGGATCAAGGTCGGCGACGGCAACAGGTACCCAGAGATCTATGAGCCGGTCGAGAAGGCGCTCGGCAAGCCGATGGTGAAGCACCTTAGGGGCTGGCTCAAGCCCTGAGTCGCTCCCCTTTTTTAATAAAAGGGTTTTCAAAAAAAAACTGGTTTTCTTGCACGTGCTGCTTCAGTGTGGCGGCTAACCCTCGGGTTTCTCCTTCTCGAAGCTGGGCTCAGAGCTGAACTCCCATGGGAACGGCGTCGGCGAGCTCCTCGAGTAAAACTTCATCACTCTCTCCCTGAGATCCATGTCCCTGGCCGTGAAGGGCTTATCCTCCTTCTGGTTGAGGACGGCCCTGAAGGGGGAGAGGAACGCCTTAAGGGTGTCCGCCTCCACCACGACCTCATCCCTGGCATCCCTTTGAATGGCGAGCTCAGCCTTGTTCCTAGGGTAGGTCACCTTCTTCGTTTTGAAGCCTGGGAACTCCTCAACAACCTTGTCGAGGTCGAGGGGGTTCCACCACCTGAACCTGACATAGTTATACGTCGAGGTCATCTCACCTTCACCCTGATCTCTGACTCGGAACCCCGACATTTACATCTACCTCCCGTGTGTAAATCCTTAAGCGGGTCGGAACGGAGTACCTTAATGAACACAACTTGATTCACATCGCGGTCGTCGGAAACGGGAGGATCGGCAGGCCGACCGCCTACACCCTCCTCAACGAGAGGCTGGCCGATGAGCTCTCACTCGTCGACACCAAGCCGGGGCAGGCGTGGGCCTTTGGTGAGGAGCTCAAGCACGTGGCAGCGAGCCTGAAGTACGATATTAAGATCAACACATACGACAGTGATGATGGGCCTGAGGACGCGGACCTCGTCGTCGTCTGCGTCGGCAAGCCCCGGCTGCCCGGCGTCAAGATGGATCGACGGGACCTCGTCGCCGAGAACGCCGTCATCGTCAACATGCTGGCGGAGGTGATGCCGCCGAGGAGCCCCCGGGCGAAATGGGTGATAGTCTCCAACCCGGTCGACGCGATGGCGACGATGTTCAAGAAGGTCTCAGGAGCTCGGTTCGTCATAGCCACGGGCGACCACCCTGACACGCTGAGGCTCAGGACGAAGCTCTCAATGGACCTAGGTGTCCCCGTCTCGAAGGTGGAGGGCTTCGTCGGCGGAGAGCATGGCTCCCTCGCCTACCCCTTGTGGTCAACCGTCAGGATCGCCGATCAGCCCCTCGACGACTACCTTAGGAAGACAGGGAAGAGCCTCGACAGGGAGGCAGCCACCGAGTACGTCCGCGGAATCTCGAAGCGGGTCGTCGACATAATCGGAGGCACAGAGGTCGGCCCGGCCGCAGGCTTCAGGGACATAATCAGGTCGATACTGCAGGACAGGAGGGAGGTCTACAGCTGTGCTGACTCCCTGAAGCTCCCCGGCATGAATGAGGCGGTTAACGTCAGTGTCCCGACCCACATCGGGAGGCGGATGGGGCCGAACCTCTGGGACGAGCTCACCGACGAGGAGCACGCCGACATCGTTGAGGCGGCGAAGGCGATCCACGAAAACTACCTCATAGGCATGGGAGCCGTCGATAAGGCCTAGCACCTAAAACTCTTTACATCCCGGGGACAATTTCCTAGCCTGATCCAAGTTGGTTTACGACCTGCTCATTCTGAACGGCCACATCCTCGACGGGACAGGCAACCCCTGGTTCAAGGCCGACGTAGGCCTAGTCGGCGACAGGATCGAGGCCGTCGGCAAGCTCGTGAGGGAGAAGGCGGACAGGAGGATAAACGCGGAGGGCTGCATCGTTGCCCCCGGCTTCATCGACATCCACAGCCACTCCGACGTGCCGCTGCTCGTCGACCCGCGGGCCGAGAGCAAGATACACCAGGGGGTCACGACCGAGGTCGTTGGGAACTGCGGTAACTCAGCGGCGCCGATGAACAACGCTGTCAGGAAATACAGGGAGAGGTACGCGAGGAGCGCCGTCGGCGACGACTTCCAGTTCGACTGGAGGACGATGGCCGACTACCTGGCGAGGCTCGACAGGCAGGGGGTCGCAGTCAATGTCGCGTCCCTCGTCGGCCACGGCACAGTCAGGCACAACATCATGGGCTACGAGGCCAGGGAGCCCACAGACTCCGAGCTCGGTAGGATGCGGAGGCTCGTGGACGCGGCAATGAGGGAAGGCGCCTGGGGAATCTCAACCGGCCTCATCTACCCGCCGAGCGTCTACGCGAAGACCGATGAGATCGTCGAGCTCGCCAAGACCTCCGCAAGGCACGGCGGCATATACGCCAGCCACATAAGGGGCGAGGGGGAGACGCTCCTCGACGCCGTGGGTGAGGCCATAGAGGTAGGGGAGAGGAGCGGTGCCCCCGTCGAGATAGCCCACTTCAAGGCATCGGGCAAGGCCTATTGGGGCAAGACCAGGGAGTCGCACAGGCTCGTCGAGGAGGCGCGGGCCAGGGGAGTGGATGTCACCTTCGACCAGTACCCGTACATCGCCTCAAGCACCGGCCTCTCATCGGTCCTCCCCCACTGGGCGCACGAGGGCGGCGCCGAGAAGATGATGGAGCGCCTCAGGGACCCGGCCACGAGGAAGAGGCTCGAAGCCGAGGGCAGGACGGACAGGGACTGGAGCGATATCATAGTCGTCTACGTCAAGAACAACCAGAGGTACATCGGGAAGCGGATCACCGAGATCGCGGAGATGGAGGGAAAGGAGCCGGCTGACGCAGCCTTCGACCTCCTACTGGCTGAGGACACACAGGTCCAGACCGTGATGTTCGGACTCGGGGAGGAGGATGTCAGGTTCGTGATGAGGAGCCCGTACATGATGGTCGGCTCGGACGGATCAGCGGTCTCACCCAAGGGCATCCTGGGCAAGGGGCAGCCCCATCCCCGGTACTACGGCACTTTCCCGAGGGTCCTCGGCCACTACGCCCGGGACGAGGGCATCATAACCCTCCAGGAGGCTGTCAGGAAGATGACCTCGGCCCCCGCCCAGAGGATGGGCTTCAAGGACAGGGGCCTACTCCGCGAGGGCTACAAGGCGGACATAGCGGTCTTCGACCCGTTGAGGGTGAAGGACGAGGCCACGTTCACGGACCCACACAGGTTCGCCTCGGGCATACCCTACGTCCTCGTCAACGGCACGGTCGTCATAAACAAGGGGAAGCAGACGAGTGCGCTGCCGGGCAAGACGTTAAAGAAGAGCCAGTAAACCCCACTTTTCATAAATAAATTTTATGGATTCTCGGCTCCGCTACGGAGCATCCTGGGCCCCGAATCGACGAAGGCGCCCGGATCGATCCTCCTCCTCGGCCTCTTGCCAAGGATGATGCACCTTACCCGGTCCTTCTGGATCAGGTCGACGTCCTCGAAGAAAAGTCCTCCTTCAAATTATTCAGGACAACACAGGTGTGCCGAAGATCATGCCATGAGAGTAACGGCAAATAACTGACGACTGCCAGACTCGTCAACAGCCCCCTTCCAGATCCCGAGAGATTTCGTTTATATCCACCTACCGCATCAAATAGGTTGATCCCAATGGGAGCTGAACGCAAGCCCGTCGAGGTGACGGATGCCACCTTCGAAAAGTTCGTCGCTGAGAATGGGATGGCTGTTCTTGACTGCTGGGCGGCCTGGTGCGGCCCCTGCAGGATGCTGGGGCCCATCATAGAGCAGCTTGCCGGCGAGAGGAACGATGTTGTCTTCGGCAAGCTCGATGTCGACAGGAATGGCGGGGTGGCCATGAAGTTTGGGATAACGAGTATCCCCACCCTCCTCTACTTCAAGGGCGGGAAGCTGGTCGACAGGACTCTCGGCGCCATCCCCAAGAAGACGATCGAAGAGCGCCTAGCCAGGCTCGTGTCCCTCTGAAGGCCGTGAACGTTCATCGGGGACCCCTCTTTTGCGGACCCATGTACCTATCCTAAGCGCGTATCAGCGTGTTCGCCTCCCCATCGGCCTCTGGGAAGGTTTTTTATTATGAGTCATAGTATCGGTGTGATTAAGCTGGTGTAATGGATGCTCGAGCTCGTCGGCCTCCTCGTGGCATTCGTGGCCATCTTCGCCCTCAGGTTCAGGAACTTCGACTTCGCGGCCTCCATCCTGATCGCGGCGACGATCATCGGGCTGACAGCAGGGAAGGGTCCGGGCATCTTCGTCGAGGTGACGTCTAATACGGTGATGGACCCGACGACTTGGGAGCTGTGCGCCGCGGTCGCCTTCATCACGGTCCTCGGCTACGCCCTCAAGGAGACCGGACTCATGGTGGATCTCATCGACAAGCTCAGAGGCTTCCTGCCGAGCAGGTTCCTGCTCGCGTTGATACCGGCCCTGTTCGGCATCCTCTCCATGCCGGGGGGCGCCCTAATGTCCGCGCCCTTCAACGATCCCGAGGCGGAGAGGCTCAAGCTGAAGCCTGAGCAGAGGACCTTCATAAACATCTGGTTCAGGCACGTCTGGTACTGGGCGTCGCCCATCAGCCCCACGACGATCCTCGCTGTGAGCCTCACGGGTGTGGACCTCCGCGAATTCATCGTGGTCAACTTCCCCCTGTTCCTCCTCACCTGGGTCATCGGCTTCGCCGTCTCGTGGAGGTGGATCAAGAAGGAGGCCCAGGGACCTGGTATGAGGAAGGACTACTGGGGGAGCCTCGTGGGACTCTCCCCCATAATAATCACTGTGGCGCTCACCCTCGTAGAGGTCCCCGTCTGGGCGGCGGTCGGCATCGGCATAGCGCTCGTCGTGATCCTCGGGAGGGTGAGCCTGGGCATGACCTTTGGCTTCTTCAGGAAGGGTGTGAAGTGGGACATAGTAGCTGCCGTCTTCGCCACCCTGTTCTTCAGGTACATGATCGTGGCCTCTGGGAGCGTCACCACCCTGCTCCAGAGCATCCTCGCGGCCGGCGTCCCGCTCCTGCTCCTGTTCATCGTCATACCGATCCTCGTAGGGACCATATCGGCGAACCCGACGATGGGGATCGGGATCGTCTTCCCCCTCCTGATCCCCCTCGTTTCCCAGATGAACATCAACATCCTAACAATAATGTACGCCGGCATAGTCGCGGGCTACAACGGCTCGCCAATGCATCTCTGCCTCATCCTCACCAACCAGTACTACAGGTCGGAGCTTCAGAAGGTCTACAGGTACCTGATCCCGTCCATCGTGCTGCTGTTCGTCCTCATGATCACCTACCACCTCGCCCTCGGCGGCCTCCTTTAGGCATGGCTTGGGCAACCGATTTAACCACCTCGGCCTAGTTAGAACTGGTTCAGTTGGGAGTCAACCTAACCCCGATAGTCATCAAGCGGGTCGTGTCCCTGGACGATCTCAGGGGCAGGAGCTTCGCAGTCGACGCCTTCGTCGTCCTCCACCAGTTCCTGGCGCTGATCAGGGGCAGGGACGGCTCGCCCCTCACCGACCCGGAGGGCAGGATGACATCCCACCTCGTCGGCCTAGCCTTCAGGACCACCAGGCTGATAGCAGACTACGGAATGAGGCTGGTCTTCGTCTTCGACGGGAGGCCACCCGGGCTGAAGAGTGCGGAGGTAGAGAGCAGGAGGGAGGCCCGTGAGAAATCAGAGGAGGAGTACAGGGCCGCCGTAGCCTCCGGCGACTACAAGGCCGCCTTCTCCAAGGCCGTCATGACGGGTAGGCTGACGTCGGAAGGCATAGCGGACGCGCAGAGGCTCCTCGGTCTCATCGGCATCCCGTGGGTACAAGCCCCCTCCGAGGGCGAGGCACAGGCCGCCTACATGGCGGCGAGGGGGGATGTCTGGGCCAGCAACAGTCAGGACTATGACAGCCTCCTCTTCGGCGCGCCGAAGCTTGTCCGCTACATTACAATTCAGGGAGAGGAGTGGCTGCCGAGCAAGGGGCGGGCGAGGAGGCTCGAGCCTGAGGTCATA
>CAZYUK010000042.1:0-8984 GCA_964650675.1 uncultured Candidatus Bathyarchaeia archaeon | reverse complement strand
GGTCCACGACACCCCAAGGGGTAACATCATCGCCGTGAAGAGGGGCACAGACCCCGAGGCGCCCAAGGTGGCCCTCGTCGCCCACATGGACCAGATAGGGTTCATAGTCTTCAGCGTCGACGACCGAGGCTTCGCCAGGTTCAGGAAACTCGGCGGACCGGTCACACGCTCCATACAGAGCCAACAGCTCAAGATACTCACCGCAAAAGGCCCCGTCGTCGGAGTCGTCGGCGTCAAGCCAGGACACATAACCAGACCTGAAGAGGCGAACCAGATACCGTCGATAGAGGAGATGTACATCGACGTCGGCGCCGGGAGCAGGGAGGAGGCGGAGGAGATGGGCGTCGCGGCCGGCACCCCCATCGTCTACAACGCCAAGCCCGTGAGACTTACGAACGGCCTCATAGCTGGCCCCTCCGTCGACGACAGAGCGGGCGTAGCTGCACTCATAGCCGTAGCCCGGGAACTGAAGGAGAGACCCATCCCGGCGACTGTCTACCTCATAGGTTCCGTCGAGGAAGAGATAGGGCACGGTGGAGCGATCGTCGCCCTCAGCGGCCTCGACATCGACATGGCGGTCGCCCTTGACACCTTCCCTGCCGGCTGGCAGCCGGACGTGAACATGCGTGACCTCCACTACGAGGTCGGGAAGGGCCCCGCCATCCACGTGGCCGAGATAGGTGACAGGACGCGCATCGAGAGCCAGACCGTGAGGAGGTGGCTGGAGGAGACTGCTAAGGCCCACGGCATCCCCCACCAGGTCGGCGTCATGCGCGGCAACACGGACGCCCCCTCCCTCATGGAGACCGGCACGGGCGTCCCCTCAGGCGTCATAGGCGTCCCAAGGAGGTACAGCCACAGCCCCGTAGAGACCGTACAGGTCGAGGACATCGCCAACCTGATAAAGATACTGACAGCAGCCCTCAGAGAGTTGGACAGGGGCTTCAGCCTAGCCAGAATCTAGGACATTTTTCGAGTCGAAGCTTGGCCTAGGGAAGCAACTCATCAGGGAGTGGCCCCTCAAGTAGCCTCAGCCGACAAGCCTTAATCAGCTCAAGAGCCGATCCTACTCAGGTGGATGCTTCTTGAACGAGTTCAACGACTACGGGAGGAGGATAGAGGAGCAGATAAGGCCCTCGACTTACCCCCTCGCTATCAAGATGCTTGAGAAGGGTGAGCCTGTTCCGGAGGGCGCCCAGATGCCCGTCAGAGACTTCGGCGCATGCATCTCGACGTGCCAGTGCTTCAGCCTCTCAAGGAGGTTCGGAGCGACAGTCGCCCAACTATTCGGAGATATGTGGTGCCCAGAGCCTGTCATCGGTTTCGGCCTAGCCGAGCCGCCTGAGGCCTTCCTCAGCGGGAGGACGAGATACCCAGACGGCGTAGCATCCCAAGAGGCTGGGGTGAACTGGGCCAGGGAGTTCCCCAGACTTCCGACCGGCAGGTATGTTGGCATCGTCAGTGCGCCGCTGAAGACCGCGAACTTCGAGCCGGACGTCGCCGTCATCTACTGCAACTCAGCCCAGCTTCTACGGCTGCTCCTAGGCGTAGCATACGAGGACGGTAGGGATGTTTCTTCTGTCCTGGGCGGCCACTCCGCCTGCGTCTACGCCGTCGCCCCGAGCATCCTGAGGGACGAGTGCTGGGTCTCCGTTCCATGCCGGGGAGACAGGGGCTATGCGGGGGCGCAGGACGACGAGATGATCTTCTCCGTCCCCAGGAGCAAGATCATGCGCTTAGCCGAGGGCCTAGAGCAAAAGGGTACAAGCAACATACCAACGAGGTTCTCGATGACCGTAGAGCACAAGCTCTCGGCGAGCTACGCTGAGGCGGCGAGGCAGATGGGGATGAGGATGCCAAACGGCTCCGAGATCAAGGGCTACTCCGAGAAGGAGCGGCGCCTCAGCCTCCAGTACAGGTGAAGAGCGCCCATCAGACGGCTCGCTCTTATATCCCCTGTAACCCGCTAGATTAATGACAGAGTTTGACGGATCACAGCCTCCTCAGGCTCAACGGGAAGAGGCTCAGGGCGGACGCCTACGACAAGGCGGTCCTGCCCGTCGGCTCGACCGAGTACCACGGAGACCACCTACCCCACGGGACTGACAGCCTCGTCGCCGAGAGCCTCGCCAGGGCGGTGTCCCAGCGGGTGAAGGGGATGCTCCTGCTCCCGACGATGCCCTTCGGCATGAGCAGACACTATGCTAACTTCCCGATTGCGATAACCCTGTCAAACGGAACGCTGATAGCTCTCCTCAAAGAGGTCTTCGCCTCCCTTAGCAAACATGGGCTCAAGAGGCTCCTGATAATCAACGGTCACGACGGGAACATCGCGGCGATCGAGGCGGCGACCCGAGAGTACAGGGCCGACCATCCGGAGTTCAAGATAGCCGTCCTCGAGGCCTGGTGGGCGACGGCGGGGAAGCTGCTGCCGGAGGGTACCTTCGAGGTCTGGGGCGGCCTCGGCCACGCCGGCGAGGGCGAGACCTCGATGATGAGGTTCGTCGCCCCCGAGCTCGTCGACATGGAGGAGGCGAGGGGGGTCGTGCCGGATCTTCCGGAGCACGTCGAGGTGAAGTGGCTATTCGAGGAGCTTACCCCCTACGGTGTGACGGGTGACCCGACCAAGGCGACCGCGGAGAAGGGGAGGAAGATGCATGATGCCCTGGTCGAGCTCCTCGTCTCCTTCGTCGAGGAGATGGACGCCGCCGGCTGGGAGACCGGCCCCGTCAGGCAGAGGCGCCTATAGTGAAGATCGGCTCCGACGAGAAGCTCTCACAATCTTCCTCAAGGAGATGGCGAGGAGACGTATCAACATCACCGAGTTCTTCACCAGCCCCTTCAATTAGCTCCCTTTTCGTTTTTTTGCCGACAGATCGAGACATGTAAGTTGGGCTTGACTACCAAGAACTTCTGAAAAGGTACTCGAAAAATTCCTAGACCGCAGGGATCCCCACCTCAAACATCAACCTTAAAGATGGCAGGATGTGACTATATTCAGCATGTTCATAGGAATGTTAGTCGCTGAAGATACGACCGGCGGTTTAGATCTATTCTGGATACTTATACCCATTTTACTATGCGTGATGCTCATGGGTCAGGGTCGTGGCGGCGGAGCTGGGGGAGGCTCAACAGAGCCTATCTCGGAGTCATGGTACTCAGGACAAGACATTGAGACCACCTTTAAAACGATCGAGACAGCCGTAGCCGGGTGGTGCAAAGAGGCCGAGGAGAAAAGGGAGGCTTCGAGGGGAGCCATTTCCAGCCTAAAGAGCATGCTTAGCGGAGGGGGACCAAAGGCGAGATTCGTGGTGGAGGAAACCATCTCCCCTAGGCTACTCAGGTTGTCAGACGCGTCAGGGCCCTTATATTTTGAGCTCACCGAGGTCGAGGGGGGAGGAGCGGTTGTGAAGGCCACATTCAACTTAGAGCTGAAGGGGAAGATGGCGGATTTCAAGGCGAGCCTGCCCCTGAGGATCCCTACGAACCCTGTGGGGAACCGATGCCCAGCCTGCGGCAAGGCGGTGCTGCCGGAGTTCAACCTATGCCCGTACTGCGGAGAGAAGATAATCAAGGCGTGACAAGGCGATATGGAGCTCTGGCGGCTCTTCGCCCACAAGCACTGGTTCACCGTGAGGGCTATGGGGCTCGAGCTGAGGCTCTGCGCCCGCTGCTCAGGATATCTAGCCGGGTTCCTTTCCTTGATGATGCTCGGGAGAACTACCCCACTTTCAGCCTTCCAGATGCTCCCCCTCCAAAGTCAGTGGATCATCTGTTTGATTCTCATCATACCATCGACGGCTGATTGGCTTACACAGTTCTGGGGGTTGAGGGAGAGTAACAACGCCCTGAGGTTAATCACAGGAATGTCACTAGGCGCAGCCGTCTCACTATACTCGTCGATGATGTACATGGCTGACTCGATACTTATCTTCCTCTCGGTTATATCAACAATCGTCGCGGTAGGCATACTCAGTAGGCCCAAGAAATAGTAATTGACCAATGACGAAGACCTATGGCAGATATGTTGGGGGTAAATTGATTCTAGTAGTTCCCAAAGTTGGCGTGGACTATCCTCCAATCGCCATTCACAGGGACGTAGACAAGTGTGACCGGCCCCTTCTGGACCTTCTCGGAGCCTCCCCTCCTAAATAGCCAGATAGCGGTCACGACGGCTGCCCCTGGGAAGGCCGCTATATCGATATCTTCGAGCCAGAGCTTGTTGGGCTGGTCCTTTCCTCCTATGACGAAGCCGAAGCCCTCGTGGTGCCTTACCAGCGCCTCTATCCCTTTGACGACGCCCTGCTTCTCGGAGGAGAAGTAGGTGACGCTTTCATCGTTCAGGAAGAGCTTCTCGACCAGCGAAAGGTCGTAGCTGTTCCAGATGGCGACCCAGGCGTCCACGAGCCCGGGATCAAAATTCGGCATCCCTCAACACCTTGGATTCAGCTATGCCCAATTTGGTATAAAGGTAATCGCCTCTTTCCTGACTAAGTTTCATGTCATGCGTTGAGGAGAACAGTTTAAGGAAATGTGGGAGTAAGATAAGGTGATGAATCTCCCAAGGATGGTCGAGGCAGAGCAGAGGGTAGCTGATCATAGGCTAGACGATTACGTTTCAGCCATGAGGAGAGAGCTCTCATCCAAAATTGCTGGCAGGATGAAGAAAGGATCTAGGATAGCCATCACCGCCGGGAGCAGGGGGATAGCACACTATCCCGAGGTTCTGGCGACAGTCGTAGACGAGGTCAGAAAGGCGGGAGGAGAGCCTTTCCTCATCCCGGCGATGGGCAGCCACGGCGGCGCCACACCCCAAGGCCAAGTAGAAGTCCTCAGGAGCCTCGGGGTGACCGAGGAGACCGTCTGCGCGCCTATAATCTCGTCCATGGAGGTTGACGAGGTCGGCGTGATGAAGGGTACGTCTGTATACATCGACAGGAACGCCCTGAGGGCCGACGGCGTCATCGTTGTGGGCAGGGTGAAGCCACACACGGACTTCAAGGGCACGATAGAGAGCGGGCTGATGAAGATGATCGCCATCGGTCTCGGGAAGCAGAAGGGGGCCGAGATGATCCACTGGCACCTATACGAGGGCTACCATGAGCTCATCCCGGCCGCGGCGAGGCTAATAATGTCGAAGGTTAACATCGTCGCCGGCCTCGCCATCGTAGAGAACGCCCGACACGAGATAGCCAAGGTGAAGGCCCTCATGCCCGAGGAGTTCGAGGCTGAGGAGCCGAGGCTTCTCGAGGAGGCGAAGGGGCTCCTCGCCAGGCTCCCCTTCCGAGACATCGACGTCTTGATCGTCGAGGAGATCGGTAAGAACATCAGCGGTGTGGGCATGGACACCAACGTCACTGGCAGGTTCTGGATGCCTGGGGAATCCGATCCGAAGGCGCCTAGGATAGGCAAGATAGTCGTCCTAGACCTCTCTGAGGAGACCCACGGCAACGCCATCGGGATGGGGCTCGCCGACATCGTAACCCGCCGCCTCTTCGAGAAGATCGACTACGACTCCACCTATGTCAACTGCTTAACTCAGGGGAACAGCGAGACCGGGAAGACCCCTATCTGGCTCCCAAGCGACAGGGACGCCATAGAGACCGCCCTCAGGATATGCGGGCCCATCGACGTCCCTAATGCGAGAGTTGTCAGGATCAAGAACACCATGGAGTTGGAACATCTCTGGGTCTCCGAAAGCCTCGCGGAGGAGATCAGGAAGAAGCCGGAGCTTTCCCATAAGGTCAAGCTGCTCGGCGGGCCGAGGGAGATGCAGTTCGATGTCCTGGGAACCCTAGTCAGGTGACATTAAAAGGACTATTTCTCGGTAGAACCCCGGCCATGGGCTTCGGAAGCCGTAGAGGCAGAGGATTCCCTTCTGGTTGATGTGGAATAACGCCTTCTGTGATTACTTGAACCGCTCCTCCTCAACCTCTTCCTTCAGGTAGGTGACGTACTCGACGAAGCGTGGGCAGGCATCGTAGTTCGGAGTCTCGCAGAACTGCCTCCTATGAGCCTTCGATGGCTTGTGCAGCTTGACCTTCTTGATCGTCCTGGGCTCCGCTAGGCATATCTCGCCGTCGAAGAAGATGCAGCTCAAACGAGTCGCCCATATCTCTATCCGCCTTCTGTTAATAGAGTGTTTTTTACCGGTGAAACATGGTTCCCGGATACTCGAAGCTAAAAAGGGTAGCCTCGTGGAGACACCCTCGTAACAGAGCAACTATCAGAGGCTCTCGATTGGAGGGATTATAAGCAGAAAAGTCTCCGATAAGCCAGATGAAGAGTAGATCAGGGGGACGCGTGGGTCTCCTCTTACCTTCAAGTAATACGACGATGGAGCCGGAATTCTACAAGATGGCACCAGGAGGCGTCACTATACACTCGGCCAGGATGATGCTCAGGGACGTGACAGTTGAGGGGCTGGAGGAGATGTCGGGGGAGGCAACGAGGGCGGCTGTGCTCCTCGCGACGGCTGGCGTTGACATCATCGTCTACGGCTGCACCTCAGGCTCCCTGCTGAGTGGCGTGGAATGGGAGAAAAGCCTCGTGTCAAGGATTACGGATGAGACCGGCATCCCGACCGCCTCGACCTCGGGTGCCGTGGTGGATGGGCTTCGGAGCCTAGGCCTTCACCGAATCTCAGTCGCTACGCCTTATACGGAGGATATTAACCTCCTCGAGAGGCGTTTCCTCGAGGCTCACGGTTTCGTCGTTGAAGATATTCAGGGGCTCGGCCTCGTGGATAACCTGAAGATCGGTTCTGTAAACCCTAGGAGGATCATGGAACTCGTAGGAAAGGTCGCAGGCGACTCAGATGGCGTATTCGTAAGCTGCACAAACCTCCCGGTCGTGCATCTTATTGGGGAACTGGAGTCCAAGCTTGGCAGGCCTATCGTAACGAGTAACCAGGCTTCGATGTGGGCCGCCCTTCGGGTGTTAAGGCATGGTCGCGTGGATAGTTACGGGAAGCTCCTAGCCTTATTATGACGTTGCCTCGTCAGCCCGAGGAATTAAAGAATACAGGATAACATCATTCTTGAACAATCCTTTTAAGACCAGCCACACTTCGTGAACGTATACTAAGTGATTAGAAGTGCGTGAGAAAGAGTTCAGAGACTACATGAAGAAGCTGAGTCTAGACAGCAGGAGGATGGAGTCTGCTGTCAAGTCCGTTCAGGCGTTCGAGAGGCATCTACGGGTGAATGGTAAGAGCATCAAATCCGCCTCCGTTGAGGATCTGAAGGGGTACATTTCTCTGCTTATGGCGGAGAAGAGATGCTCCCAAGAAGGGCTGCTGGACATTGCCAGATATGTCCGCTTGGTCAAGATGAACGACCTTTTCGTATACCTCGCCTCGATAGTGGGGGCGCGGACTGTGCTTCCAAGCATCTCGGAGAGGCTCGTAGCGATCGTAGGCGAGGAGGCGAGGCGTAGAGTCTTCGATGGCGTCGAGGCGCCTCAGCCAGGCTCGCCTCCCGAGGCTTTCCCACCTGTCACAAAACGGATGATGGAGAGACTCGAGGCTGAGCTCACACCAGAGACATGCAGGAGGGTGCTGGCTGGGAACAATCATCTCGTGCCACGGGAAAGCTTCAATGATCAGAGGGAGATGTACCTGAGAACAAGGGACATTGACGAGGTCTTGAAGGATATGCATAACAAAGGAGTCAAAGAGCTCGAGGAGTACATGGTAGAGGGCAAGATCTGGTGGGAGCAGAAGATCACGCCTAGGGTCGTCGAGTTCGTCAGGAATAACCAAGAGATCCTCGCGGGCGTCCGCGACGGCGACAAAATCTATACGACGAAGATCCCGTACGCGCCAGACGACTACCTCGGTGAGACCGATCCACTGATGAGGAGGTACTACGCCTGCCATTGCCCGCTGGCAAGGGCTTCAATACTGGGTGGCGATGCAAAAATCTCACCGACATGGTGCTACTGCAGCGGTGGCTACCATAAGCTCCCGTTCGACGTCATCTTCGATAAGGAACTTGAGGTCGAGGTGCTTGAGAGCGCCTTAGCCGGCGACGATCGGTGCCGATTCGCAGTCAAGATGCCTCAATGAGATCTCAAGTGAGGGATTTTTTCTCAGCCTTTTTTATTTCATCCTTGGCCAATGGAAGGGACACGATCTGTTGAACGCGCCCGATCTTGCCGTCCGTCAGCCTCACCTTGATACCGTGGGGGTGGTTCTCGGACCTTGTCAGGATGTCCTTAACTACGCCCCGCGTCAGCTTCCCGGTCCGCTGGTCCCGTTTAAGTACGACGGGGACCTCTGTGCCCTTCTTGATGTTGCCCCTGATCTGTCCGTCGGTCATCATGATTACTCATCCGGCCTACCACCCCTTTATAGACGCTTCGACGAACCACATAACGATAGAGGAAACACCTCCCAAAAAACTTAGCTTAGGATATTATGTAATTAAATTGTCTCTTTTCGAGTGTTTTCTGCTCATACGCATTAGGGCTCTGATAGTCCTAGGCAGTTCTCTCCTTTTCCTATGCATCCAATTACACAGTAGAACTCGCCTGGTTCATCGCCTATGGTCTTGAAGCCATGCTCCTCATTTGCAGGGAAGTAAGCCACATCTCCGACCCCTAGGATTCCGCCTTTTCCGGGACCCAATACCTGAAGACGCCCCCCTGTCACGGCGATCTCCTGTTCCCATGGATGTTTATGCGGTTTCAGGTACCCCCTAGGTTCTATGACAAAGTAGCGGAGAGCGAAATTATGCAGATACTCCTCTCCCCCCGTCCTCTTCTCGGAGATCCATCTGATCGTCACGCCCTCTGCATCTTGACCGTAGGCTTCTTTGACGTCGTAGCCCTTAACGTCTCGAATGTTTTTGATTATCACCCTGATGCTTCCTCCTTTTAATAAGTTAAAGTTGGGGGGTGGCTTAAAACTTTAGTTTTTAGTTTTCCATTCCCCAGATGATATATAAAGACTTGAAACTAGAAAGTTTTTGTGTGTCTTTTAG
>CAZYUK010000041.1:0-9009 GCA_964650675.1 uncultured Candidatus Bathyarchaeia archaeon | reverse complement strand
AAACAGATGGCATGATTGATTTTCCCTTCCGCTTGAAGCATATGGCTTCAAACCATACCATGAAGCGGAGGAGAAGAAGAGTTGATGTATGTTGGACTCGACGTGCACAAGCGCGTCTGCCATGGAACCGTAATGGATGAGGAGGGCCACGTCGTTAAGCGGGAGCGCTTCAGCAACGACCCAGACTCCCTCAATTCCTTCCTGAAAGACATCGGTGAGGCGAAGGTGGTGATGGAGTCGGGCTACTGCTGGCAACCCATCTACGACCACCTCGAGGAAGCCGGATACGACGTTAGACTCGCCCACCCACTCAAGGTGAAGGCCATAGCCGAGGCCAAGATCAAGACCGACGAGATAGACTCGGAGACCCTCGCCCACCTGCTGAGGGCTGACCTCCTACCCGAGTCCTACGTGCCGCCCAGGGAGATCAGGGACCTCCGGGAGCTGGTCAAGAGGAGGGCGTTCCTAGTCGGCATGCGGACCAGGCTGAAGAACAGGATCCACGCCGAGCTCGCCAAACGAGACATAGACCCAGGGACGCCGCTGTTCACCAAACGTGGCAGAGCCCTGCTGGCAAGCCTAGGCGTAGACGCGGTCAGCCAGCTGCTGCCCGTCATGGAGACGTTGGACCTGCAGATAGGGGAGATCTCAGCGGATCTGAAGCGGGCTGCAGCTGAGGATGGCCGCGCTAGGATACTCACCACAATACCCGGGGTAGGCTACTACACGGCGCTGCTCCTCGTGGCCGAGATCGGTGATGTTAATCGTTTCCCCGACGCGGAGCGGCTGTGCAGCTACGCTGGGCTTGTCCCTTCTGTTAGGAGGAGCGGTGGGAGCACCGTGTATGGCCACATTACGAAGGAGGGGAGCAGGTGGATGAGGTGGGGTCTCACTGAGGCCGTTCACTCCCATCTGCGCTACGATACGGAACTCACTAGGTTTCACAAGCGGCTCTCCTCTAAGAAGCCGGGGCAGGTCGCGACTACTGCTACGGCGAGGAAGATGTTGAAGGCTATCTACTGTATGCTGAAGGCTGGGGAGCCGTTCCAGCCATGAAGAGGCATATACGACCCCGTCGCTAGCGTGCGGCTGGACCGCGTTAAACAGATTGGGGCGCCCTAGGCGGAACACCATAGTGCGGCGCTGGACCGCGGATAGGAGAATGCCGCTTTGAGAGCCTCGATGAGTTCGTCGTAGGGAAGGAGATAAAAAGACGGTGATGGAAGAGTAGATTGGAAGGGTAAATCAACATAGGAGCTACCCTTCACTTCTCAACCATCTCCATTATCTTCTTCACTGCTTCTCCAAACGACTTCGCCGCCACCGTATCTGGATACGTCTCAACGAAGGGCTTTCCCGAGTCGCAGGCCGCTGATACCCTGGGATCTATAGGAATAGATCCTAGGAATGGCACACCCATGTCCTCCGCCACCTTTCTACCCACACCGCCCTCGAATACCTCGATCTTCTCTCCGCAGTGAGGGCAGACCAAGCCGGACATGTTCTCCACGATGCCAAGGACCGGTATGTTCAGCATCCTTGCGAAGGTCACAGCCTTCCTTACTACGTCGCCTGAGACTTCGCTTGGGATCGTTACAATTATGACGCCATCAGCGTCTTTAAGGAGTTGGAGAACCGTGAGGGGCTCGTCACCTGTACCTGGTGGGAGATCGATTAGCAGGTAGTCGAGCTCTCCCCAGGCAACCTCCGACAGAAGCTGCTTGATTGCGCCCATCTTCACCGGCCCACGCCAGATCACAGGTGAGTCGTCGCTGGGGAGCAGGAAAGCCATAGAGATAACTTTCACTCCTCCTTTAGAGTATACGGGGAATATCCCCGCCGGGCTGGACTCAAGTCTGTTGCCCTTCAGGCCCAGCATCTTGGGGACACAGGGGCCGTGGATGTCGGCGTCGAGCAGCCCAACTCTGCCGAAGCCCTTCTCGCGAGCCAGCGTCGCGGCGAGGTTGACCGTCACAAGTGTCTTTCCGACTCCTCCCTTGCCACTGATCACGGCTATCTTATGCTTTACCCTCCCCATACGCATCTTGAGCAAAGCATCCTCGGACGCCTTACTCTCAAAGGCTGTCTGCGGCTTCTCCTCCAATGGTTCACTCATAGTAGTTACCTCTCTTAGTGGAGTCGCTCCGTATGGCTGTCCAGTTTGCCGCTGATGTACGCCTTCGCAGCGTCCTCAGTATATTCCAAGTCGGTTATGAACGGCTTCACACCTGCTGCTCTGATCGCATCAAAGGCGCCCAACCCCATGCCGCGTGCTATCAGCACCTCACAGTCCGAGATGTTAGCCAGCATAGAACTATGCTTCGCATCAGCCTCAGGCCCGCCGTGCCCGCCTTCACCATGCTGGTGAGGCTCCCCACCCGAGTGGTGAGCAGTCTTTGACCTCGTCTCAGATCCCTTAATCACTCCATCCTGTACATCGTACACGATGTAGTATCCGGCTCTCCCAAAGTGCTGAGAGATGGTCTTCCCATCATCAGTAACCACAGCTATCTTCAATTGTTTTTCACCTTACTCGAAAACTAATGCCGCCACTCGCTTCTTCGCATCCGTGACGACCTCCTGGATCCTGCTAATCTTACCGTCATCGATGTCTCCCTCATTCATAAGGACCATCGACTGCATGTCCTGAAGGTCCTTCATGAATGAGAACCGCCCAATCCTCTCAGCGTAGGCCTTACCCGCCTTAAGCCTCTCAACAATCTCAGGGTTATCCTCTAGATACTTCCTCCCCTCTAGGGTGAGGGAGTATATCTTCTTACCCTCCATCTCGTCCGAGGATACAAACCCCATGTCCTCTAACTCCTGAAGGGTTGGATAAATTAGCCCAGCGCTAACTGGTCGTTGACTGGTCTTCCCGATCTCTTGTATCAATGCGTAGCCATGCATGGGTTTCTCCGACAGAGCTAATAGGACGCGATACCTGAAGTCACCCCTCCTTACTCCGAAGCCTGAGCCCGGGCCTAAGCCAAAGGCTCCTCCAAAAACTTCGCAACAGCATCTACGATTAAACCCGCGTCTGCATCCAGCTCTCAAGTCAATTCTATATCTATAAATATATTATTAAATATATACTTAGTGATTCGAATGATGACAAGCAAACATTTAGGCTTCCTGAGAGAGCTTAACCAAATGCATTTTAAATCGTGGTTGGATAGGAACGCTTCAAAGGTTCTTTCGGAAATCGGAGTAGAGACTGGCCAAAAGGTCTTGGATTTTGGTTGTGGGTCAGGCACCTACTCGTTAGCCTCCGCTATGCTTGTAGGAGTAAAAGGAAGAGTATATTCGATGGACGTGAGTCAGGACGAACTCGGTAAAGTATTAGATAAAGCAAGGAAACAAAAGATTAGAAATATCTCTACTGTACTATCAAATGGGAATCTTCTACCTTTCGATCAAGACTCCTTTGATCATGTGTTCCTGATCGATGTTTTGCAGGAGATTACAGATAAAGAGAAGATTTTTGAGGAAGCTAAAAGGGTTCTGAAGAAGGGAGGCCTTGTTACGGTTTATCCCATGCACTTGGATATTAACGAGGTCTCCAGGATCGCGACAGGATCGGGTTTGGAATTAAAGGAAAGGAAATACCAACTGCGAATCTTGGTATTTAGCAAATCTGAAAAATAGTGCACATATCAGTTTATTTCCGCGCGAGTGTATTGGTCGCGCACACTCGCGCGACTTATTCGCTTCAGAAGAGTATGACTGCCGTTATAAACCTCTATAGTGAGTGGACTCTGCCCCGGTAAACTATGTGTACTGCATCCAAAACACGGGTCATATGCTCGGAACGCCATCTCAACCCTATTGAGCAGGCCATCACTGATTTCACCACCTTTAATGATCCCCTTAGCAGCATCTCTGATGCTGCAACAGATATCGGCATAATTATTTGTTGTAGCGACTATGAGGTTCACCTTCTCTACCATCGCCTCTTCGTCGAGCCGGTAATGATGAAAGAGAGTCCCGCGGGCTGCCTCTACAACTCCGACTCCCTCGCCTGGTTCCCTAATATGGTTGCGTAGATCGTTTCCCGTAATCGAGGAGTCGGTGCTGAGTTCTACAGCGTGCTCCGCAGCGTATAGGAGTTCAATTAAGCGCGCCCAGTGGAAGGCTAGGGTCGACTGGATAGGCTTGCTCCCAAGTGTTTCATACATTCTCTTATACTCGGAGTTTGCAAGAGGGGTGGCCATCCCCTCTGCAGCGTTGAGTCTCCCTAGTGGACCTACTCGGTAGATGCCACTCTCTGGTCCAGCATTCAAGCCCTTCCAACCAACCTTCTTCAGGTAGGTTAATTTGCTATACGTCCATGGCTCGACACGCTCTGCGACGTGATTTAGATACTCCTCAGCCTTGAAGCGTTCGAACTCATCACCATCTTGGTCTGCAACGCGGATTTCACCATCGTAGAGGTTGACGTGGTCATTCCTATCTACAAGCCCCATATTATAGGTGTTGAGCTGATAGGGGTCGCTGAGAATCATGTCAACGTAAACATGATTCTTTAGGACGATGTCATCGAAGATTCCGAGGCTGAACTTCGCGAACTCTATGCAGCTCCGAGCCATCTCCTCAATCCTGTTTCTCTCCTCCTCATTGAGGCCCTTACTTACGCCACCTGGGACGCCGCATACTGGATGAGTAGCCTTACCCCCGATGATCTCAGTTATCTTCTGCCCATAAGCGCGGTGCTTGATGACCTCTTTCCCCACATCTAGGCCAACGCGCTTGATGACTCCGAAGATGTTCCTCTCCGAAGCTGGGGCATCTGGCCCTACTACATAGTCAGGGCCGCCTAGGAAGTAGAAGTGCAGGATGTGGTCGTAGATGAAGTATCCCATATTCATGAGTTCCCTTAGCTTTTTTGCGGTCTCTGTGGGCTCGACACTGAAGCATGCGTCCAACGCCTTCGTCGAGGCTAAGTGGTGTGCGACCGGGCACACGCCACAAATCCGAGGAGTGATTATCGGCATGTCCTCCGCACGGCGGCCTTCGCAGAACTTCTCGAAGCCTCGTAGCTCTGGGATTTGGAGGTATGCATTCTCGACGTTCCCCTCGTCGTTGAGGAATATAATTATCTTTCCATGGCCTTCAAGCCTAGTAATCGGGTTTATGGTTATCGTCTTCATTTCTGATCTACATCATAATTTTATGCTTCTGCGATTGCTTCGATGATGAGCATTATTAGCGAATTTATTTAATTGGGTGACTTGGACTATTCCATGATCCATTTCCCTGATACACCTCTTATCCGATATCAATCTCTCCTCTTTACAAGCCTGTCAATTAGTGTAGGGTCAGGCGACGCAATCTTATCCTCGACCCAGCCCCTCTTCCTGAGAATGCTCATCACATCGTCCCTCATTGTGAATGGGACGTCCTGGAGTCTTCTGACATATAGATGCAAGTCATCGGGCATCGAGCCGTAGTATTTTTGGTGCAGGTCGATGTAGTGGGTCAACTTAACGGCTCTCCCCTTGTTAGTGTCGTTAGGCCGCATGGCCAGCTTCGAAATCATGACGATGGCTTCCTCCATTGTCTCAGCTGAGTAGAAGAGGTGTTCAGGCACCGGGCCGACGTAGACTTCCTTCCCATCACGTGCATTGAAGACCTTCCAATCCTCCTCATTCTCCTTTTTCCCGAGGAGCATGCGCCTATACTTGGCTCCGTGGGGACCCACGACGACAGGAATCCCTAGCCTCCAGCAGCCAGCGGCTATAGAAGCGGCCTTTTGCGACATTGCCCCCCAAGCCACACCGACAGCCCCAACTCGATTGAGAACGTAGTCGGCTATCTCCTCGTAGTTACCCCTGAGGGGTCGCTTAGCGAAAATGTTCGCGATCTTGATAGCAGCCCCAGTTATGTGGGCGTTTGAAACGCAGCTGCCAACATTTACGAGTCCACCAGCGTCAAAGTTGCCGGGGTACTTTTGGTAAAGGTTCAGACCCTCCTCATCTCTCGTCATGGCTATGTTCATAGCTGAGCAACCCGAGGCGACAACTATGAAACGCCGCTTAAGGAACTCCTCACTGATCCTGGCTACCTCACCCGCTCCCGCTGGGTAGTTGGCGCATCCAACCATGGCGATTACGCCGGGTATCTCGCCGAATACTATAGGTTGGCCAACCTCTCGTATCTCGATATCCTGTATGGCACCGCGCCCGACCCTTATGGGGAACTTCTCAAGGATCGTGGCCTTCTTGTTGGCCTTAGTTATCATCGATATAATCGGCAGATCCATGGGGCAGGCGCTTTCACATCGCCCACACCCCACGCAAAGATCATACAAATCGATCAGGGGATCATAATCTTTCACCTTTGCAGACTTCACGGCTTCGTCTATGGGCAGGTTGTTTGGGCAGGCTTGTACACAGGCGCTGCAGACTCTACAGCTCTTTGCAAGCTCCGCGATGTCGGTGATTTTGAACCTCTTCTCGCTACCCCTCCGTTTCCATACATTCATAGCCGTCTTAACTGAGACCTCACCGACCTTCCTGGGATCTAGGATTAGTACGCCATCGCTTTTTCTCGTGGAGAGGTCTTCAATTATCTTCTCAGGGTTGTCTGTTGTCCTGTTTAGGAGGCCTAAGCAGCTCTTCTCGCTTGTGGCGATGACCGGGACACCTATGGCCTTCGCTTCCTGCAGGATGTCGGTTCTGATGCACTGTTCATCGACGACGACGAGATCAGGTATCCCCGACCTGATGAACCTGAGCTGCCACGATATGGGGCCTACTATCTTCGCTCTCTCGTTGTATCGACTCGTGTCGAGGGCGGTGCAGCACAACCCACCAACCTCGACTTGGCCGAATAAGTCGTGATCCATCAGGTAGTCGATGATATCGACGCTGGGGAGAACATTGTGGCCAATACACATTATAACGGGCTTAGATGAGTCGATTGCACCGTATCCTATTTCCGTGAGGCTTGTTTCAGGCTCCCCTTTCGGCATGTTAAGAGCCGAGATCTGGGATATGTCGGCTACCTCCATCGCCACATGATCCAGCATACCGGCGTGGAACGCCTTTGACTCGAAGTCAATGTTGTCCCCTTCTTGACCGGTGTGAGCCGCGGCCACTAGCTGAACTAGCTGAGACTCGACGTAATCTAGAACGTCGTCTAGGTCCTTCAGAGTCTTTGGACGGATCCCGCATACAAGACGCGTGTTCGGTGCCTCTACGTTTGTGTTGAGTGCGACATCAAGGGGCACGTCTCTCCCATACTCCTCGATAAGGTGTTCCAACACGTGTCGGGCGTGTGCGGTGTGTGTTGAAGCGCCGATGAAGGCTGCTATGAGGACGATCCGTGATTGCTGGGCTGCCATGTTGATGCCGCATGCGCCTCTCTTATCCCCTGTTAGATCGCATTTGCCGAAGGTGCATAAGCAACAGAGGTCGCAGTCTGGCATGTAGAAGGGCTTGTATCTGCTGAGCAGCCTTCTGTCCCATTGCCGGAGGGCTCCGACGGATGGCCACGGTGTGGGGCCCATAGATTCGTCCCAGTCATTCGGATAAATCCTCCCCACCTCTATCTCGAGGCCCTTGATTTTCCCTATTGAGGAGGAAAATTCATCGATTTTTAATTTAAGATCCCTTTTTGGCAACTTTTCACAACCCACTGATTCCAATAAATATGCGCATTTTGTTTATCCGCACCTCACGTACAGATTATTTATTTAAACACTTTTCATACCATTTTATCCCGTATCTTCGGAGTTGATCTTCGGTCATATCCCAAGTTCTTTCTTTTACCTCATCTAAGAAGATCATGCGGTCGGTGCAACTGAAGCACGGATCGATGCCAGCTAGAACGATGGGAATGTCCGCGATGTATCCTCCCTTGAGCTTCACAATTAAGCTCGGGATGTTACCCAATGTAGGCGCTCTTATCTTATACCTGTAAGGCTTGTTATCGCCCCTACTGTATAGATAATGGATATCCTCCCCACGCTGCGCCTCAACCATATTCACTGCTTCACCTTCCGGTACCTTCTGGAAGGGGGAGAACTTCTCACTGATTGAGCCGTCCGGTAGGTGGTCTAAAACATATTTAGCTATCCTGACACTCTGTATGATTTCACCAACGCGTACGAGCACGTTAGCGAGGACGTCGCCACTCTCTTCGGTGATGACATCGAATGGGACTTCATCATATGCTAGGTATGCATCGTCGCGGCGGATATCCCTGCTAACCCCACTTGCGCGTGCGTTAGGCCCTGTGCCACAGAGGCGTATCATGTCCGCTTTGCTACAGTAACCGACTCCGATTGTCCTCTTAATTATCGTTGGCTCGGTTGAAGCGACTTGCAAGTAATAATTCGTGCGCTCCTCGAGGAAGTCCAGCATCTTCTGGAACTTTGGTATCTTGTCGCTCTGGATGTCTCTACGCACCCCTCCGATTGTATTCCAAGCGTAGTTGACTCGGTTCCCGCTTATCTCCTCAAAGATATCGAGCACTACCTCGCGGTCGCGCCACACATAGTAGAATAGGGTATCGAATCCAATTTCGTGAGCTGCGACTCCTAACCAGAGCATGTGGCTATGGATCCTCTCTAGCTCATGTACGAACATGCGGAGATACTTAGCCCTTGGCGGGATCTGTATACCAGCGACGTCCTCAACGTTTATTGCGTAGAGTGTCTGGTGGGCGTTGCTGCAGATGCCACAGACCCGTTCGACGAGGTAGAGGTTTTGAATATAGGTGCGGGACTCCATCGCCTTCTCGATGCCTCTATGGTTATACCCGATTCGGGGTTCGACATCGACAACGATTTCGCCGTCTACCTTGAAGAGGAAGCTCTCAGGCTCTTTTAGAGCTGGGTGCTGTGGGCCAATTGGTATACTGAACTCTCGATCACTCACGTTCATCCCTCTTGTTTCATTTTTTCCATTACTAAGATACGATTCTTCACGCGTGCCTTCGGTAGTGGTTGTATGTATCTATAAATATATTATTAAATATGTCGAGAGTAATGATTAGACATGCGTGCAT
>CAZYUK010000040.1:3422-9054 GCA_964650675.1 uncultured Candidatus Bathyarchaeia archaeon | reverse complement strand
GGTGAAGCCCGTCCTCTACATCAACAAGTTCGACAGGCTCATCAAGGAGCTGAAGATGGACGCCGACATGGTCCAGCAGAAGATCCTCCGGATAATCAATCAGTTCAATACCCAGGTTCAGACCTATGGATCGGACGATATCAAGAACGAGTGGACGGTCAACGCGGGCAAGGGCCAGGTCGCCTTCGGCTCAGCCCTCGACAGGTGGGGCTTCACGCTGCCGATGCTCCAGAAGAAGGGTATCACGTTCAAGCAGCTCGTCGAGATGTACAGGGAGGGCAGGGTGGAGTACCTCCAGGAGCAGCTCCCGCTCCACGAGGCCATCCTCAGCATGGCCGTACAGTACCTCCCCAACCCAATAGAGTCCCAGCCGAGGCGCCTTCAGGCGATCTGGAAGGGCGACTTCGAGAGCAGGATGGGGAAGTCGATGATGGCCATAGACCCCGAGGGACCTCTTGTCATCTGCATCACAAACATCGTAATAGATCCACAGGCCGGCGTCGTCAGCACCGGCAGGGTATTCTCCGGCACGATACACAAGGGGGACGACCTTTACCTCGTCAACGCCAAGAAGGGCTACAAGGCGCAGCAGGTGAGCATCTACATGGGCCAGTACAGGGAGATCGTCGACGAGATACCGGCCGGTAACATCGTCGCCCTCCTCGGCATAAGCGAGGGGAGATCCGGCGAGACAATCGTATCGGAGGATCTGAAGGCCGAGGCTACCGGTTTCGAATCGATCAAGTACCTGTCGGATCCCGTCCTAACCATCGCGCTCGAGCCGAAGAAGGCGATCGACCTACCGAGGCTCATAGACGCGCTTCAGAAGCTCTCAATCCAGGACCCGAACCTCGTCACCACCATAGACCAGGAGACCGGCGAATATCTGTTGGCTGGGATGGGTGAGCTCCACCTCGAGATCGCGATAAAGGACTTGAAGCGGGAGTACAACCTCGACGTGACGGAGTCCGAGCCGACCGTCGTCTATAGGGAGTCCATCAGGTCCCCGGCCGGCCCGTTCATGGGCAAGAGCCCGAACAAGCATAACAGGATCTTCTTCAACCTCTCGCCACTCGACCCCAAGATCATCGACCTCATCAGGATGGGTGAGATAAGCGAGATCACCTCCCAGCGCAGGATGGAGGAGGTGCTCGTCGAGAAGGCTGGCTGGACCACAAAGCAGGCGAGGCAGGTCTTCGCGATCAACCAGAACGCGAACATGATGATAGACACCACAGTCGGAATCCAAGGCTTAAGGGAGGTCAAGGATCACATCTCCGGCGGATTCTCCTGGACCCTCTCGGCCGGACCACTCGCGGGCGAGATAGTAAGGGGCGTCATGGTCGACATGTTCGACATATCCCTCCACGAGGACCCGGTACACAGGGGCCCGGCGCAGATGATGCCGGCGGTGAGGCAGGCCCTATACGCTGGCATACTCTCGGCCAACCCGACGCTGCTTGAGCCCATCTACAAGATACAGGTCCGCGTCCCCGCCACGGAGATGGGGAACGTCACCGGCCTCCTCAGCAGGAAGCGTGGGAGCGTCCACGATGTCGAGCAGCAGGGGGCGGTCGTGGGCATCATCGGCTTCATACCCGTCTCTGAGACCCTCGGCCTCTCCCAGGAGATGAGGGCCGCGACCTCAGGGAGCGCCTTCTGGCAGAGCACGTTCGACCACTGGGCGCCCATGCCTGACAACATGCTCCTGGAGCAGGTGAGGAAGATCAGGACGAGGAAGGGCATGACGCCTGATCCGCCTAGCCCGAGCGAGTACATCGTCAGGGAATGACCGGCAGCATCTTTATCCCTGCCACCCCCAATTATTCCCTCAAACCCAGCCCGGCGAGGTGGCTTCTACATGCACATCAAGAACGGCGACCAGCTTATCCGGAATGGCGGCTCAGAGATCCTGCGTAGGCTGAGAGGCGACGCCATCACGGTCCTCGAGGCAGCTCTCGATTCGGTGGATCCCTACAAGGCGGTTCTAAATAACCTGAAGATCGTAGACGGGAAGCTCATCGCGGGGACTTTCAAGGCATCACTTGATGATCTGGGGAGGATCGTCGTCATAGGCGGCGGCAAGGCTGGAGGATCGATGGCCGAGGCCGTCGAATCTATCCTCGGTGATCGCGTCAGCGGGGGATGCGTGAACGTTCTTCGAGGAACCGAGCAAAGGCACAGCCTAAAAAGGATCAGACTCCAAGGTGCCTCCCACCCAATACCCGACAAAGAAGGCGTCAGGGGGGTCGCTGAGATGCTCATGCTCGTCAGCGACCTGGGAGAGAGAGACCTCGTCATATGCCTCGTCTCGGGCGGAGGCTCGGCTCTGATGCCTTACCCCGCCGAAGGAATCACCCTCGAAGACATACAGGAGGTGACGGGCAGGCTCCTGACGAAGGGGGCCACTATAGACAAGTTGAACGCCGTCAGGAAGCACCTCTCCGCCGTCAAGGGTGGGCAGCTGGCGAGGAGATGCTACCGCAGCAGGGTCGTCAGTCTGATACTCTCCGATGTCGTGGGTGACTCTCTTGATACTATAGCGTCAGGGCCGACATCACCGGACACAACGACCTTCAGGGACGCCGTTGACGTCCTGAAGAAGCATAAACTCTGGGCCGGCACAAGCAGCCAAGTGAGGGATAGGCTCGAATACGGCATGAAGCATATCATGCCGGAGACGCCTAAACCCGGCGACGGGATCTTCACCCATGTGACCAACTTAATCGTTGGGAACAACTCGATCGCGGCCGAGTCTGCGGCAGAGGCCGCTGAAGCACTGGGGTACAACTCTCTCATAGTCTCAACGATGGTCGAGGGTGAGGCATCCGAGGTCGGGACCGTACTGGCCGGGATAGCTAGGGAGTCGGCTGCCAGGGGCAGGCCGCTGAAGCCTCCTGCCGCGATCATCTTTGGCGGGGAGACGACGGTCAATGTTAGGGGTTCTGGTAGGGGAGGGAGGAACCAGGAGCTGGCTCTCAGCTCAGCCAGGAGGATTGCCGGGCTGAGAGCGATCGTGGCGTCCCTGGCCACTGACGGGATAGATGGCCCCACGGAGGCGGCAGGCGCCATCGTGGATGGGGGGACCTCGAGGAGAGCATCGGAGGCTGGACTCCCCATCGAGAAGTTCCTGGCGGAGAACGACTCATATTCATTCTTCGAGAGGACCAGAGACATGGTTGTGACCGGCCCGACGGGCACGAATGTCAACGACTTGGTCCTCATACTTGTCTCGGAGGGGTAGTTGCATGTCCTCGAGAAACAACGCCGCTGAGGCGCTGAATGAGGTCCGCCTCCTCCTCTCCGACATGGGAAAATACGTTGACCTCATCCTCGTGGAGGGGCCGAGGGACCTTGAGGCCATCAGGGGCCTCGGCTACGATGGGAGGGCAGAGATGCTGTCACAGATCGGCGTGCAGAGCAGCGACCTCGTCAATGCCTTGGCGGAGAACTGCTTGAACGTGCTGGTCTTAACAGACTTTGATGAGGAAGGCCGTGCGCTTGAAAGACGCCTGACTAACATGTTTGAGAAGGCGGGGGTAAAGGTCGAGAAGGGCATGAGGAGGCGTCTAGGCAGGCTGATGGGCGCCCTCAGAGCCTACGAGGTCGAGGACCTTGAGAACGCCATGGAGCGGCTGGAGGGCGGATAATGAAGGGTGATGGACACACGATGCGTCTATTTTCTTGAAACTTATTATTATAAAGGCGTAAAACATTTCCAATTCAAAGAGCCCTTAAAACAGCCTCATTTTCTCTCTTTGGATATTATTAATAACCATAACTAAATTTTCAGGCGAGTAAAACTCATAATTAGACTATATTTATGGCTATTTTTTTAGAGTTGACGTGAGAGACGTAGGATGAAGAATCTTGGTGGCATACGTTAAATGCGCGCGCTATGTATCATTAGGCTTCAAAATCACTTTCAGTGATTCTTTAGCCTCCGATGCTAATCTGAAGCCCTCAGCTGCCTCCTTAATGTTAAGCCTGTGTGTAATCATATCATCAACGATTATTTTCCTTTGAGCCAGTAGCATAAATGACTCATTCAGATCTACTGGTGCGGCGCCATAGGATGTTCTAATGGTGACTTCATTTCTCCAGAATTTCGTGATAGGCAACGGGATCCTCACCGTGGGATCGGGCACGGCAAAAAACATTACCGTCCCACCGCTATCAACGTAGTCTAAGGCTATTAAAGCCGCCTGAGCTGATCCCGTGCAGACGACAACTTTATCGACAAGTCTGCCGTTGTTAGCTTTCCTAAGCTCCTTGATGACATCTCCACTTGCATCAATAACTTTGTCTGCCCCAAATCGTTTTGCTATGTCCAAGCGAATAGAATTCACGTCGGTGGCGAATATTTTTGTAACTCCTTTTAATTTAGCCAATTTCACATGCAGTAACCCTGAGATACCTGTGCCCAGGATCAAGACCACATCTTTCTCTTCAATTTCTGCTAATCGCTGCGCTCGAATGACGCATCCTAATGGCTCGATGAAGGTACCTACCTCAAACGACATATCGTCGGGCAGCCTATAGGTGCCCTGCTCTACGTTGATTCTCGGCACTCGTATATACTGTGCGAATCCGCCGGGATAGTATTTTGTTGTCTGCAGCGTTTCGCAAGCCGTATGATGCCCATTTAAGCAGTATATGCACTTATTGCAAGGCATGTGATGGGAGACGAAGACCCTATCACCGGGATGGAAGTCTTTGACGTTTTTTCCAGTTTTCTCAACGATGCCTGTTGCTTCGTGGCCTAGAACTATAGGTGCCTTAGGTGCTCGGTACCATTCGGTGACATCGCTTCCACAGATGCCGCTCGCCATCACCTTCAGAAGAAACTCATCTTCCTCGATCTCCGGTCTAGGCATGTCCACGATTCTAACGTCTCTATTATTATAGTATACAGCGGCAAGCATAATTTTCACATATAGAAGGAGAAGTTATCCAGTTATGCTTTTCCAGCCTTAACTTGCTCGAAGAGGTCATCCGCCTCCTTTGCAGTATATCCATCGTGGACAATGGCGCGGATACCACGTATGGTTGCAACAGGGTTCTCAGTTTGCCAAACGTTTCTACCCAAGTTCACGCCGATAGCTCCTTTCTGGACGCCGTCGTAGACAAAGTCGAACACTTCACGTATAGTTTCAGTTTTAGGCCCCCCAGCGATCACTACCGGAACCGGGCAGCCTTCAACGACTTTCTCAAAATTCTCCTTGCAATAATATGTTTTGACAACGCGTGCACCAATCTCCGCTGAGATTCTCGCCACCAAAGCGAGGTACCGAGCCTCCCTTTTATCGAGCTCCCTGCCTACTGATGTAACAGCCATAACCGGTATGCCATATTCTTCACACTCATCCACGAGTTTCGCCAGGTTTGTGAGACTCTTGTTCTCATTCTCGGTCCCAACAAAGACCGACATGGAGACTGCGGAGGCGTTCAGTCTCAGAATCTCATTAATGGATGTAACTAAGCTCTCATTGGATAGATCTTTGCCTACGATCGATGTAGCCCCTGATACTCTTAGAATGATGGGCTTGGAGATCGCGGGGTCAATGCAACTCCTTAGAACTCCGCGAGTCATCATCAGACCATCCGCGTACTGCCAGATGGGTTTGATCGT
>CAZYUK010000040.1:0-3322 GCA_964650675.1 uncultured Candidatus Bathyarchaeia archaeon | reverse complement strand
GAACTCCGCGAGTCATCATCAGACCATCCGCGTACTGCCAGATGGGTTTGATCGTTTCCCCCGGTTTCTCCAGACAGTGTGTGGGTCCCTGGAAGTATCCGTGATCGATGGGAAGGAAAACGGCTTTACCATCTTTCTGGATGAGTCTAGATAATCGGTTTTGGATTCCCCAGTCCATATCTATCGTTTCACTGTTATGGCTTCTTGTTTTTATAATTAAATAACCTTTTGATGGAAAAGAAATGTAACGATCCTAGGTAAGGTCTTGGAAATGCGCAAAAGGCTTTTAGTGCAAAGCTTGTTGTTTAATAAGTTTTAAGGACCATAATAGATTCAAATATTTTCGTTTCTTAGAGAAAAATGCACATAAATTAAAAGCGCCAGTTGATGGGCTGAGGAGAGAAGGTTCAATGACCTGAGGACTCAGTTTCCACCTTGCGCTTCATCTTGGCGAGCCTGGTGACAAAGCCAATGCCCCTCTCACCCTCCTCGAGAGGCTGAATCTCCACGAGGCCGGCCTTCTCGGCGGCCTTCAGCGTCCTCTCACCCTTTTCTGTGCGGACAAGGACCGTCGACCAGCCATCGGGGGAGCCAACGTTGCCGACGGAGAGGTCTGAGAACTCTGATGTGAAGTCTGTGCAGACGTGGCAGCACGGGCGGACCAGGTGCTTGACCCTCTTCAGCTTCACCTCATAGGGCGGCTCGCCCATCCTGTGGGCTATGAACTTCCCGCTCTTTATCTCGAACTTCGTCACCTTCGATGGGTCGATGCCCTCAGACCTAAGGTATTCTAGGAGGCCTTCCTGGCTGAGCGTCTCCATGCAGAAGAGACCGATGTTGAGGTACTCCGCCTTGGGCAGACCTTCCTGCTTCTGCTCCAGGAACTCCACCCTCCTCAACGCCCTTACCTGGCAGGGTGTACCAACGACCGCGATCTTCCTTTTACCTTCCTTCTTCACCGCATTCTTCACGCCGAGGATTGTGGGACTCGCCGTGTATTTCGTCCCTGCGTTCTCCACCACCTCCTCCTCTGTGGAGGCGGCGAAGGGCACAGGCGTCCAAGGCTTGTCCTTTTCGAGCCCTGCGACGACGGCGGATTCGCCCCCCTCCTTCAGGAACTGGACGAGGACGGCGGTCACGGCCCCTCCGTCCTGGCAGCGTTCACGGATGTCAGGCCTCAAGGCCCTGACGGCGTAAGCCTTCCTCACGATGCCCAGGTCAGCCTTTTCCGATGATCTGGCTCTCCCGAAGAGCTTCTCCTCCATCTTCGTTGCTTCGAAGTCTGTCCTAGGGCACACACTGTAGCAGTTGCCGCATGCGGAGCATTTGCCGACGATTTTCGGAACCCCACCCTCCAGCGCTATCGCGTCAACCGGGCAGACGGCGACGCAGGCGCCGCAGCCCACGCAGATGTTCTCCCTCACGACATCCTTCAGCAGGTGACCGAATATCTTCACCTTGTCGCTCAAAATTAATCAATAAGAATGATGGGTCCTGTTTAACAAGGTTTTTCCTCATCTTCTCGGGAATAGGGGCTTCAGGTCCGATGCCGAATCAATCAATTCCCTTTGCTCGTCCATGGTTAGTGATCGGTATCGCTCGGCGGCGTCGACCATCATCTCGAAGAGGCGTGGCTCACCGGAGGATGCCGCCGTCGTCACCCCCTGGCTGAGGGTGAACCAGAGCGCTTTGTCGATCTCCTCCTGATTGTCCCAAGGCTCGTACCATGTCTGATACCTTCTCTCCCCCTGCCAGGGCTGCTTCGTGAAGGCCTTCATGGCGATTGTGCCCAGGTTCTTCCTCTCCGCCAGCTTCAGCAGCGGCTCGTAATCGTTCTCGGGGACTGCGTGGCGCTTCAGGATGAAGTTCAATGGGAAGAGCACTGTGTCGAAGTCGAATCTCCTCACCGCCTCGATTATTGTTGGAGGGACGTGGCTTGTGATGCCTATGTACTTTACGAGGCCCTCCTCCTTCGCTTCAAGTATGGCCTCGACGGCGCCGCCCTCCCCAAGTGCCGTATCGAGTTCACCTAGGCTGTCAAGCGCGTGTAGCTGATATAGATCGAAATGATCCGTCCTCAGCCTCTTGAGGGATGAGTCCAGTTCTTTCCTAACGTCAATCTTCGTCCTCTTCTGCGTCTTGCATGCGAGGAAGAACTTGTCTCTATGCTCGTTGATCCACCTGCCAAGCCTATCCTCCGCCGCTCCATAGCTCGGCGCGACGTCGATGTGGTTGATGCCATGTTCGAGGACGATCTTCATTATCCTGTCCGCCTCCGGCTGAGAGATGTTGCTCAATGTGTAGCCGCCGAAGGCGAGGACCGAGCTCATGTGGCCCGTCCTGCCAAGTCTCCTGTACTCCAATTGGTCCACCTTGATCCTCCTTCAGCATTGGTGTTATATTAACTGGGAGAGCATTATTTCCAGGTGCCACATATGGTGAGAATCGGTTTCCTCAAGATGGGTAACATAGCGACCGCCCCCATGATCGAGCTCCTGCTCGACGAGAGGGCGGAGAGATCGGATATGGAGGTTCGCGTCGTCTCCTCAGGCGCAAACATGGGCGGGAAGCAGTCTGAGGATGTGGCGAAAATCATGGTGAGCCTCCAGCCCCAGCTCGTGTTCATAACCAGCCCAAACGCAAGCACGAAGGGACCCACGAAGGCGAGGGAGACGGTGGCGGCCGCGGGAATCCCGGTTGTAGTCGTCTCGGATGGGCCGAAGAGCCTCCTCGAGGAGCTTGGGCAGAAGGGAATGGGGGGCATGATCATAGAGGCCGACTCGATGATAGGGGCCCGAAGGGAGTTCCTCGACCCGATAGAGATGGCGCTATTCAACTCGGATGTCATCAAGGTCCTCTCTGTGACAGGCGTCTACAATATCGTCTACGAAACGGTTGACAAGCTGATAGAGCAGCTGAAGAAGGGCGAGAAACCCGAGCTGCCGTTGATGAACGTTTCGAGGGAGAAGGCGATCAAGGCGGCGGGCTTCACCAACCCCTACGCTGAGGCGAAGGCTGCAGCGGCCTACGAGATGGCTAAAAGGGTTTCGAGCATAACCGTAGATGCCTGCTTCAAGGAGAAGGACTGGGAGGTATACACGGCCATGTGCGCGTCGGCCCACGAGATGATGAGGAGCGCTTCCCTCCTAGCGGATGAGGCGAGGGAGATGGAGAAGTTCGGCGACAGCGTCCTGAGGAAACCCCACTACGACGACGGCTCCTACCTGAAGAAGAGGAAGCTGAAGGAGAAGCCGACGAAATAGACCGATTCTTCATGATTTTTTCTAATTATCGGACCTCTATCCACCATCCTTTATAATAA
>CAZYUK010000039.1:0-9130 GCA_964650675.1 uncultured Candidatus Bathyarchaeia archaeon | reverse complement strand
CGATGTCGAAGGCGCCCATCGACATGGCGCTGTGGGACATCAAGGGGAAGGCGCTGAGGATGCCGGTCCACAGGCTCCTCGGCGGGGCACAGGTGAAGAGGTTCCCAAACGTCGGCCTCATAGGCATCGGCTCAGAGGAGGAGGTCTGCAATGAGGCTAAGAGATTCGTCGACTCCGGCTACACGGGGCTCAGGCTCAAAATCGGTCCCAAGCAGGATGTCGGAAACGTCAAGGCGCTGCGGGACGTGGTCGGCGACGACGTCACCATAAGGGTCGACGGGAACCAGGGCTACTCTGTCCACGAGGCCGTCCGCGCAATAAAGGCGATGGAGAAGTATGAGATAGAGCTCGTAGAGCAGCCGACCGTCTGGTGGGACTTCAAGGCCCTAGCCGAGGTGGGTAAGAGGGTTGACACGCCGATAATGCCCCACGAGTCCATCTTCAAGGCCTCAGACGTGAAGGCACTCTACGACCTCGGCGCCATCGGCGCCCTGGGCCTCAAGACCTACAGGCCCCTCGGGGGGATCACGAACGCGGTCAAGCTCCTCGACATAGCCAAGCTCCTCGGCATCCCGTGCCTCTTCCACGACGACGTCGAGCTCGGCGTCTCCCTCGCCGCTGCCGCCAACATCATCGCGGCGAGGCAGAGGGACATCAAGTTCAAGTGCGAGCTCTCGGGCAACGGCGAGTGGATGAAGGACGACGTGACTGAGCCCATGTTCACGGTGAAGGACGGCTGCGTCGAGGTCCCTGAGGGTCCGGGCCTCGGTGTCGAGCTAGACGAGGGGAAGATAAGGAAGTACTCGACGAGCTTGATACAGGTCAAAAAGTAGGGGCCTAGGCGCCCCTCCAACGCTTCAGCGCCTCCGCGGCGCCGAACTCCAGGAAGCCGTCGGCGTTGCTGACCGTGTTGAAGGTGAATCCCTTCTCCGCGGCCCAGCGGATGTTGTCCATGTTGCAGTACATGCCGGCCGGCTTACCGTAGTCCTCGGCGACCGCCAGGACATGCTCCAGCGCGCCGAGGAAACGGGGATTATCGAAGGCGGGTGGCACGCCGAAGCCTAGGTTGTTGCTCAGGTCGTATGGGCCTATGTACAGCGTGTCGACCCCCTCGACCGCAGTGATCTCCTCAAGGTTGTCTATCGCCTTCTGTGTCTCTATCTGGACCGAGACGAGCATCTCATCGTTAGCGGTCGCCCTGTAGTCGGGGTCGAAGCGCTCCGCCCTCCTAGGCCCCCAGCCCCTTATGCCGTCTGGCGGGTACCTGCACGCCTGGACGGCGGCCTCAGCCTCCTCCCTCGAGTTGATCCATGGGACGAGGACGCCGTGGGCGCCGATGTCCAGCACACGCTTGATGACGACCGGGTCGTTCCACTGGGGCCTGACGATCGGCGTACAGCCTGAGCCATCCATCGCCATGAGCATCCTCTCCATCGTCTCGAAGCCGATGGGGCTGTGCTCCCCGTCGATGAGGAGCCAGTCGAACCCCGCGTGGCTCAGGATGTTCGTCACGTCGGAGTGGCCAAGCTCGACGAAGGTGCCGATCACGGCCTTCCCCTCCCTGATCTTCTCCTTCAGGAGATTCTTCATGAGCGTAACCTCACCTAAACTTCGCCGCGCCATAGAAATCGTTTCTGGTCACAGGCAGCAATCTATTTAAAAACAGTGCGACACTATTCGACCAGTCAAGGTGTATCTAAATGGTCCAGTATCTTGGTCTCGACTACTGGAAGAAAGTCGAGGAGATCGCCAACACCGACCAGGAGTTCGGCATCAAGGCGAAGATGTTCACCGCAAGCTTCACGTTCAAGGTCACGGACAAGCCCGACCTCCCAGCCGTCTACACGAAGTTCAACGACGGCAAGATCATCGAGGTGAGGGCGCTCGGAGCCGGGGAGAAGACGGACTTCACCCTCGAGGGCCCATACGCGACCTGGTTGGCGGTCAACAAGGGCGAGGTGGACGGCGCAAACGCCATCATGACCCGCCAGCTCCAGTTCAAGGGGAACATGAGCGCCATAATCAGGTACAGCAAGAGCTTCCTGAGGCTCTTCCAGCTGATGCAGCAGGTGCCGGTGGAGTACTAGCCCCCCTTTTTCGTAAGCCCCCAGGGGTAAATATTTATCAAACACCCCCGACTTTTCAGAGCACTGGGATCTTAAGATGAGTAAAATCGGTCACAATTCACGTGGTTCTGCTTTCAAGCTCATAGCTCTCATCCTCCTGGGGGTGACCATCTTCTCGGTACAGCCAGCCCAAGTAGATGCCGAGGCAAAGCCCCCCGTGGAGGTGCTCACAGGTGTCCGCCTCGTGAATGTGGAGAAGGTCGACCTCGCCTCAAACACGTATAGGCTCGACTTCTACCTCTGGTTCAGCTGGACTCCGGGGGAGATCAACATGACCCAGGTCCAGGCGTTCGAGTTCCTGAACGGCTTGCCTTCAAAGGACGTCGTCTTCGCCGCAGAGGCTGAGGGCTTCCTCGAGTACAGGGTGAAGGGCGACTTCGTCAAGACCTTCGACTTCAGCCGCTACCCATTTGAGAGCCACACACTCGTCGTCACCATCGAGCACAAGAACATGAACAGCACGGCGCTCGTCTACACGGTCGATAAGGACTCGAGCCTCGACTCGGGCGTCAACGTTGTCGGCTGGGACCTCCTCAGCTTCGACACCTACGTCGTAGAGCACGAGTTCAGCGGGAACAGCTTCAGCAATTTCGTGTTTGACCTCAGGGTGGGCCGCCCGTTCTTCTCCTCGCTCGTGAAGAACGTTCTGCCGATAACGGTCATCGTCATCATCTCGCTGCTCACGTTCTTCATGGCGCCACAGAACTTCGGCCAGCGCATCGGTCTCGCCGTCTCCACCCTCATGGCGGCATCCGCATTCCACCTCAGCCTGCTCAGCGGCCTGCCCCCGACCGGTTACCTCACCCTCGCCGACAGGATGATGCTCATCGTCTATATCATCTTCCTCTTCAACCTCGCCGTCTCCGTCTACATAATGAGACTCGTCGACGCCAAGAGGAACGACGACGCGGCGAGGTTCAACGGCAAGGCGGCGAAGATACTGGTAGTCTTGGCTGTGGCGCTCATCGCCGTCCAGCTGTTCATCTAGCATTTTTTCTACCGATCTTTTTTCATTAGACGCCTTTATCTACCTAAAAATGATCAGGTGCTCAATGGTGAACGCACTTGTCTGATGAGACATCCAACAAGGTGCTGTCAGAGTACCTCAGGGACTCCCGCCAGAGTTATAGGGAAGTGGCGAAGAAGGTGGGGGTCTCCTCAGGGACCGTCGCCTCGAGGGTAAGGGAGCTCGAGGAGATGGGCATCGTCAGGAGGTACACGCTCCTCCTCGACTACGAGAGGCTCGGATACGAGCTCACCGCCATCACGGAGATAATCGTGTCCGGAGGGAAGATGCTCAACATCGGTGAGGAGATAGCGAAGATGGGGCAGACCTGCGGCGTCTACAACATCACGGGCGACTCTGACATAATGGTGGTCGGGAAGTTCAAGACGAGGAAGGAGCTGAGCGACTTCACCAAGAAGATACTCACCATACCAAACGTCGAGAGGACAAAGACCCACCTCGTGCTCAACACGCTGAAGGAGGACTTCAGCCTCTTACCCTAAGCAGTGCCTCAGACGCCCTCGCCGAGCTTGATCCCGACTTCGAGGGCCGCTGTGTTCGCCTCGGCGAACTTCGGGAACCTCTCAGCGACGACCTTCCTCACCGACTCGACAGAGGAGCACCTTGTGATGCTCACGAGCGCCCCGAGCATGACGATGTTGGCGGCCATGGGGTTCTTCAGCTCTGAGGCTACCTTCTGGGCTGGTACGTTGTGGTAACGTATGCCCTTCACGCTCTGGGATAAGGGCACATTGAAGAGGTCGCCATCGAACAAGACTGCGCCGCCCGGCTTGACCTCATCCTTGTAGCTGTAATAGGCGTCGGGGTTCATGGCGACGAGGCAGTCTGGCCCCGTGATCTTCGGGTAGTCGATGGGCTCGTCAGAGATGACGATGTCGGACCTGCACGAGCCGCCACGGGCCTCAGGACCGTACGACTGTGTCATCACAACGTACATGCCGTCATGGATGCTCGCAGCGTTCCCGAGGAGGTAGCCGAGGGTTATCACGCCCTGGCCACCGAAGCCGCCTATCCTCACCTCGAACCTCCCCATCACAACGCCCCCGTCTTGCCGTATAGGCTGCTGAAGACGTCGTTGTACGTCGGCTTCTCTACGTCGACGAACTCGCCGAGGACTATCTCCCTCGTGGGGTCGATTGTCGCCTCCGTAGGGGGTACCTTCTTGATCTTCCCGAAGTCCCTGAGCGCCCTCATCATATCGACCGGGCTCATCCTATTGAGTCTGCCGTAACCCGTCGTGCAGGGTGAGATCACCTCTATAAAGCTGAACCCCCTCTTCTCAAGCCCGCGCTTCATCGAGTTCTTCAGCATCTTTGTGTGGTAGACGGTCCATCTGCTCACGTAGGTGGCTCCGGCCGCGGCGACTAAGGCGACGAGGTTGAAGGGGTTCTCTATGTTCCCGTACGGGCTCGTAGGCGTCCTGGTCCCGCTCGGTGTAGTGGGGCCGAACTGGGCTCCGGTCATACCGTAGTTGAAATTGTTGCTGCAGACGACGAGGATGTCGACGTTCCTCCTCGCCGCGTGGATGAGGTGGTTGCCACCGATGCTGAAGAGGTCGCCGTCGCCGCTTATGACGACTGACTTGAGGTCCGGCTTGGCGATGCCGACGCCGGTCGCGAATGGGAGCGCCCTCCCGTGGGTCGTGTGGAAGCCATCGGTGTTCACGTAGCCGGAGGCTCTCCCGGCGCAACCGATGCCAGAGATAGTGACGACCCTGTCGAGGTCTATCCCAGTCTCCTCGAGCGCCTCCGCGTAGCAGTGGAGGATGATGCCGAGGCCGCAGCCCTGGCACCAGATGTGGGGCAGCCTGTCGACCCTCAGCGTCCCGCCGTGGGGATGGTTGTTGTCTGCTTTAACCATGCAACGCCCTCCTCATCTCGGTCAGAATCTCATCAGGCCTGGGCGGTTCGTCGCCTATCTTGGGCAGGAACGTGACCCTCGTCGGCCTCACCGCCCTCTCCACCTCTCTGACGAGCTGACCGTAGTTCATCTCGGCAACCAAGACAATCTTGACTCGGCCTGCAAGCTCCTCGAGCTTCTTGTCCGGGAAGGGCCAGAGGGTGATGAGCCTAAGGAGCCCAGCCTTTATCCCCTCGGCCCTCGCCTGCCTGACGGCGCTCAATGCGGAGCGGGCCGTTATCCCGTAGGCGACGACGAGGAGGTCGCAGTCTTCGACCATGTGCTCCTCGACTCGCTGGATTCGGCCCGCGTTCCTCCTGATCTTGTCGCAGAGCCTCCTGACGAGCCTGTCCTGCCCCTCGATGCTCATGTCTGGGTAACCGTGCTCGTCGTGGGTTAGGCCCGTCACGTAGAACCTGTAACCCTCTCCGAAGCAGGCCATCGGCGGCACGAGGCTCCCGTCGGCCTCGAAAGGCTTGTACTGGTCTGGTTCGACGCTGGGCTTCTTCCTGTTAACGATCCTGATCTTACCCTTCTCGGGGATGTTTACTCGTTCGTAGAGGTGGCCGATGTTCGCGTCAGGGAGCAGGAAGACGGGTACCCTGTACTCCTCCGAGAGGTTGAAGGCCTCTATCGTGAGGTCGAACATCTCCTGCACCGACTCTGGGGCGAGGGCGATGATCTCAACGTCGCCGTGTGTCCCCCACCTGCACTGCATCACGTCTCCCTGGGCTCCGGCGGTCGGCTGACCCGTGCTTGGGCCGCCGCGCATGACGTTTACGATGACGCATGGCGCCTCGGTCATGACTGCGAGGCCGATGTTCTCGAGCATCAGGCTCATCCCGGGCCCCGAGGTGGCTGTCATAGCCTTGAGCCCCGCGTATGAGGCGCCGAGGACGGAGGCTATGGCACCGAGCTCGTCCTCGAACTGGATGAATCTGCCGCCGACCTCGGGGAGCCTCGACGCGAGCCTCTCGGCTATCTCCGTCGCCGGCGTTATTGGGTAGGCGGCGTAGAACCTGCACCCCGCCGCTATGGCTCCCTCGGCGCAGGCCCAGTCGCCGTGGACGAAGTATGTGCCGGTGAGGATGTCGCTCATTTTTTTTCCTCCTCGACGCTTACCGCGAGCTCGGGGCAGAGGTGGGCGCAGAGCTCGCACCCCACGCAGTCCTCCGGGCGGGCGACCCTGGGCGGACTCACGCCCCTGTCGTTGATTTCCTCCGTCCTCTCGAACACGTGCCTTGGGCAGAACTCGATGCAGTAGCCGCATCCCTTGCAGAAGGACTCGTTGACCCTGATCCTGTACCTCTTCTGTCTGCCGCCCGGCTCCTTCGCCAATTCTATCAAGATAAAAGGTCTTCCGCGGGCTATTTAAGTTTACATTTGTATAATTTTATCCCTTAAAAAGTGAATAAAATAACCATTTGTATAAAAAAATATTGGTTTAATCTCTATATGGTCACATCTCATGGTATTTGTAGGTCAAGTCGTCTCCTTAGGTCGTTTTTTCCGTTCAAATGGAAGTATATGTTGGATACGGAGGCTCTGAATCGCTTTTTAGATAAGGGGAGTGGAGGTTTGAGGCTGTGTCTACTTCAGTTTCTCCTTGAGGAGACTCCCGAGGACCTGTACCCCCTCGGCGATGTCGGCCTCGCCCGGCAGGCTATAATTGAGTCTCATGTAGTTGTGGACGGGCTTGACGTAGAAGTTGCTGCCGGGGATGTAGGCGACGCCCCTCTTCACCGCGTCCATCAGCATCTCGTCTGTGTTCACGGTCCTCGGCATCTTGACCCAGAGGAATAGGCCGCCCTTCGGCGTGTTCCACTTCGCCCTCCTCGGGAAGCTCGCCTCCATCGTCTCGAGCATCAGATCCCTCTTCTTCCTGTAGACCCTCGTCACCTTAGGTATCTGCCTCGCGACGTCGCCGCGCCTGAAGAGCTCGGCGGCGGCGTACTGGCTTAAGCCGTCGTTGCAGATGCTTATGTTGCTCTTCGCCTCTATCATCTTAGCCATAAAGTCGGCGTGGCCAGTGATCCAGCCCAACCTCATGCCCGGGCTGACGATCTTGCTGAAGGTACTCGTATACATCACCCTCCCCGACTTGTCGAGGCCGGCGAGGGGCGTAGGCATGGGGCCCTCGAAGCTTATGTAGCCGTAGGGGTTGTCCTCGAAGACGAGGAAGTCGTACTCCTCGGCGAGCTCCAGCGCCCGCTTCCGGCGTTCCATCGTCATCAGGCTGCTGTCGGGGTTCTGGAAGCTCGGGATTATGTAGAGCATCTTCGTCCTCTTCCCCTGGGCCTTGAGCCTCTTCAGCTTCGCCTCTAGGGCTTCGACGTCCATGCCGTCGGCGTCTATCGGCACTTCGATGAACCTCGGGTACGACTGCTTGAAGGCGGCGAGGGCCGAGAGGTATGTGGGCGCCCCTATGATCAGCGTGTCGCCTTTTTCTATGAAGACCCTTGTGACCAGGTCGATCGCCTCCTGGCTCCCCGTGGTGACTATGATCTCATTCGCCGGGTCAGACTTTATCCCGGCTCCGGCCATGAATTTTGAGAGCTCCGCCCTGAGCTGGCTCATCCCTTGGGTACTGCCGTATTGGAGCATCTCAGCCCAGTCCCTCACGGAGGCCTCCTCATAGATCTTCTTCACCTCGGCGACGGGCAGTGAAGGGACGTCGTAGCTGCCGCCGGTGAGGCTGATCATCTTCTTCCCCTGCTTCGCCATCTCGAAGGCGGCGAGGACGACCTGGGTGATGATCCCGGGCTTAAAACCCGCGCCGAGCCTGGAGTAGAACCTATCGGTGTCAAGCATCACGATCATGAAGGCTACCCCATAGCCGCTATATCTCTTTTAGCTCTCTGACCGGCATTAAGCTGGCTTCAGAGGAATAATTATTGTATGTATGTAACCTAATGTCAAAGCTTCAACAAACCTTTTATCCATTCGCCACGAAGACTCAGAGAGTTGAGGATGACTGAGCGGCGACACGTAGCCTCGTCCGCTTCCGATGTCCCAACTCATTGTTTTTCATGAGGTGAATGACATGGTTGAGGAGATTAGGCTCCACGGCCAGGGTGGCCAGGGTGTGGTCGCCGCCGGTGAGCTCATAGCGATCGCCGCCTCGTACGAGGGGAAGTTCTGCAGGGCTTTCCCGATGTACGGCTCCGCGAGGCGCGGCGCCCCAGTCCTCGCCTTCGCCCAGATCGGTGAGGAGTCCGAGGCGACGAGGTCCATGATCTACTACCCGAACTACCTGATGCTCCTGGACCCCCCGATGCCCGAGATAATGGACGTAACCACAGGATTGAGAGATGGGGGAACCATAATCTATAACACGACTAAGAAGGCGGATGAGGCAGCCAAACTCTTCACCAAGGTGAAGCTAGGGAAGCTGGCCGTGCTCGACGCGACGGGGATAGCCCAGAGGACCATAGGCAGGCCGATCCCGAACACCGTGATGCTTGGCGCCTTCGCCAAAGCCACCGGGCAGCTGAAGATGGAGTCAATCGACAAAGCTATAGACAAGAGGTTCCCGCCCAAACTGGCCGCAAGCAACAAGGGGGCGGCGAAGATCGGCTACGAGACGGTCGAGGTGAAGACCTTCTAAGGTGATTGCATGAGCCAAGACAAGAGCGTGATTAAGGGGTTCGCGCTGGCGGACACGGCGGTGAGGGGGGGCCAATACGTCGGCAACTGGCGCGTCTTCAAGCCCGAGGTCGACTACGAGAAGTGCGTGGGTTGCCGCCTATGCCTTCTCTACTGCCCGGAGGGGGCGATAAGAGCCGATGAGGCGAACAAGCCCGACATAGACATGCGCTTCTGCAAGGGCTGCGGAGTCTGCGCCAACGAGTGCCCGCAGAAGGCTATCGGTATGAAGCGTGAGGAGGAGGCGAAGAAGTAGTGTCAGAGTTCGACGTCATGCCCGGGAACAAGGCGCTCGCCCACGGAGTACGCCTAGCCAGGGTGGAGGTGATCCCGGTTTTCCCGATAACGCCGCAGACCACCATCATAGAATACTTGGCAGATTTCGTCGCCAACGGCGAGCTCGACGCCGAGTACATCCACTCGGAGGGCGAGC
>CAZYUK010000038.1:0-9305 GCA_964650675.1 uncultured Candidatus Bathyarchaeia archaeon | reverse complement strand
CGCTAAACCTGCTCGCGACGAGGCGAACGCCGGGGACGAACACGCCTGCGCCCAAGAGGCCGCCCAGGAACCTAGTAGCCGTAGCATCCACGAAGCTACCCGACAAGCCGAAGAGGAAGTTTGAGAACGATACGCCCGCGACGCTGAGAGTCATCACCCTCCCGCTCCCGTACCTGTCCGCGAGCAGTCCCCAGGGGATCTGTCCCAGCGCGTAGCCGACGAAATAGGCGGACATGAGGGCGCCCGCTTCCGTGTAGCTCAGCGTAAGCTCCGCCTTGATAGAATCTAATACGTAGGAGTAGGAGGCATTCATCACCGACAGGGTTGCCAGCCCTAGGAATCCCTCTAGAAGCACCCTGCGATGCCGGAGCAGCCCCGAGCCCTCACCAGCCATCGTCACTCAAACATCTCAGCCGCCTTAAATCGGCTTTGGCTCGATCTCGATCATCTTCGAAGGCTTTCTCATGGTGTAGATGGCTGGCAACGCCGGGAGGTTCAGAAGTGCAAGAAGCGTAAAGATTGTCGGATATGATAATACCCCAGCTAATAAACCTGCCATTAAGCTCCCTAAACTAGCACCCACGTCCCAGAAGCTCTCCATGTAGCCCATCGCCATGCTCTTCATCTCTGGTGAGATGAAACTTGCCAAGAATGCCCACTCCGTGATCGCCCTCGCCCCCCAGCAAGCCCCAAAGAGTGTCACCGCCAGGGCGAGGAACGTGAAAGAGCTGAAGTAGGCAAAAACCATGTAATCAGTGATTATGATCGAGAAAACGACGAAAAGGACGATTTTACGACCGACCTTATCAGAGACCCACCCACAGGGCATTTTGATGAATGTATTTGCAACACCAATAAGCGAGTATAGAAGAGCAGCATCTGAGGGGCTATAACCGAGCACAGTTACCACGTAGATAGACAACAAGGTCAATAGAAGCATATTTGAGATCGAGTAGACGGCCCTTATGAATGCAAGCAGGATTACGTTTCTATCACTGAACATCGCCTTCAAAGACCGTGACGAGGGGATCTCGAAGCTTCTAAGAGCGTGACCCGTGCTGTCGATTCTTCTCGTCGAGTGGAGAAGCAGTAATAGTCCGATGGCTGGAAAGATAGACGCCAAATAAAAGACGCCCCTATAGCCGAGGGCCGCGACCAGGGCTCCACAGAGTCCGGGGCCAACGATCATCCCCATGGAGACTATCGTCATGTGTCTGCCAAGAGCGTCTCCCTGTCTCTCGGGTGGTGCTTGGTTCGAGTTCATAGAAGTTATGAGTTGGAAAAAACTGCCTGAAGCTACCATTTGGGCGAAGGGTACTAGATAAAGCCAGATTGGACTCTGCGCGACCCCGATCAATATCAGGGCAAGAGTTTGAAGTAGGTAGGCGGTAGCTAGTAGTCGTTTCTCGCCTATCCTCTTGGCGAGCAAAGTTAGTGGCATTCTGAGGACGATCAACAGGAAAGACTGGAAGAATATTATGAAGCCGATGAACCTGATAGAAGCACCGATGTCAAGGTAGTGAAGAGTTAGGATGGGCTGCGTCATGAAGAGCCCCATCTCGAACAAGAAGCCGGAGAGGGCGACGCCGTAGAAGCTCCATGGTAAACCACCTGCCAGACTACTTTTCCTTACCAAGACTTAAACAGGGATTGATGGCATAAAGAAAAGACTTTCGGAGCTCAGGGAAACCGGGCTCCATAGGAGCCGCCGATGTTAAAAAATAAGTGAAGAAAGTGGGTTCTATATGATGACCTGGTGGACCTCGTCAGCCTTCACAAGCTTCTGCCAGCGCTCGGCGACGTAGGTCTGTATCTCGTTGACCTCCGCCTCGGTCATATGCCTGAACCTACGTTGAGGCTTGAGGTACTCCACGACGGGTTTCAGCTCCTTCGGCTTGTAGTTCAGCTTGAAGCTTGTGCCGTTCTCGATCTCGTAGAGCGGCCACATGCCCGACTGGACGCCGGTCCTGGCTACCTCTATGGTCTTGGCCGAGTCGAAGTTCCAGCCGACCGGGCACGGGCTCTGGATGATTATCATCCTGAAGCCCTCGAGGTCCCTCGCGTACTTGACCTTCGCTATCAGGTCCTCCGGGAATGCGACGCTGGCGGTGGCAATGTATGGAACGTAGTGGGCCGCGAATATCATGGGGACGTTCTTCTTCTGCGTCTCCTTGCCCCTGCTCCTTGGGCCTATGGGGTTCGTGCTCGTCTCCGCGTACTTCGGCGTGCCGCTGCTTCTCTGGTTGCCTGTGTTCATGTAGGCCTCGTTGTCCTTGCAGATGACGAGGATGTTCTCGTTCCTCTCGGCAGCCGCGGAGAGCCCTTGGAAGCCTATGTCGTAGACCCCGCCGTCGCCGAAGAAGCCCACGGCCTTGATGTCAGTTCTGCCGATGGCCTTCAGCCCCCTGGCTGTGCCCGTGAGCGAGGCGCCTCCGCCCTCGAAGACCGCCCCAGCCCTCGGGTGCTTCGTGACCGCGTCGGGGCAGCATGGGATCCCGTGCCTTATGACGTTCGGTCCAAGCGCCTTGAACGTCAGCCTCGAGGCGAGCGCGGCCCCGCATCCCTGGCATGCGCTGCCGGGCACTATCGTCATCTCTTCCAGGGGTATCTGAGCCCTCGTTATCCTCTGACTCATCTCATATCACCTCAAACCCAGTCGACCAGGGGCTCCACCTTCTCCCCCCTGGCCGCCTTCAGCGTCTTCTCGCCTATCTTGACGATGTCGTCGACCCTTACCTCCTTTCCGCCCAGCCCGGCGTAGAAGCCGAGTATCTGCGGCCCAGGCTGGTCGTAGAGGGTGCTCCTCATCTGATGCCATGTCGGGCCGCCCATCCCTGGCTGGCAGCTCCTGTCGATGATCCCGAAGGCCCCTATCTTCTTCGCTATCTCCCTGAAGTCGGTCCTAGGGAAGGGCAGGAAGCTCCTGATCTTCACAAGGCCGACCTTCTTGCCGTCCGCCCTGAGCTTGTCTACCGCCGACATAGCCGATCCGGCGATCGTACCCATAGCGGTGATCACAGCCTCTGCGTCGTCGATCCTGTAAGGCTCTATCATGCCGTTCCCGTAGCTGCGGCCGAACCTCTTCGCCCAGTCGGCGAAGACCTCCTTTATGACGGTCTCGGCCATGAGGGCCGCCTCGTGGTGAATCTTCCATGGTTTTTGGGGGTCCGCGTCGCCGAAGCCCCTGGCGAAGGTCGCCGGGTCAGCCTCGCCTGGCAGTATGCTTGGCATCGGCTTGTATGGCGGTAGGAATTTGTCGATCTCCTCCTGCGCCGGTATCTCGACCGGCTCAGCCGTGTAGCTGAGGACGTACCCGTCGTAGCCGAAGGCGACGGGCAGCCGTATCCTCTTGTCCTCCGCTATCTTGTAGGCCATGACGCAGGTGTCTAGGATCTCCTGTGCGTTCTCGACGTACATGTGGATCCATCCCTGCCACTGCTGGGACATCAGGTCGCTGTGGTCGGGCTGCATCCCCTTCACGCCCCTGTGGACGACGGCCATGACGAGGGGCAGCCTCTTGCTCGCCGTCTCCTGCATGGGGTGATGCATGTAGAGGAGGCCTGGGCCCGAGGTGCAGGTGAATGACCTGGCGCCGACGGCTGTGGCCGCCTGTACGACTACCTGGCTGGTGAGCTCACCCTCCACGTTGACGAAGTCGAAGTCGAACTCCCCGGCCGCGTACATGTCGGAGAGGTACTCTGTGATCGTCGTCTGCGGCGTGATTGGGAATGCCGAAGCAACCTTGACCCTGGCAAGCTTAACGCCCGTGGCGCATGCCTTGTTCCCGACCATTACCTCATAGGACATCCATTCATCTCCTCCTAGATCTCCACCCTCACCATCTCAATCGCCTTCACAGGGCACTCGTTGGCGCATAGGCCGCAGCCCTTGCAGACCCTCGATACCATGTGCGGCTTTTTGTCCTCGCCCCATTCGAGGGCATTCTCGGGGCAGAATATCCAGCACGTCTTGCAGCCCGTGCATTTAGACTCATCTATCTTCGGCGTGAATACGCGCCAACTGCTGACGTCCTTCAAGACGCCATAGCCGTCTACGTAGAGATCGGCCTTTACTTGGGGCGCCTCCTTGTTCTTGGCCTGGACCGGGCCCTTGACAAGCTCGTAGCTCTTCTTGACCGCCGCTATGTTCATCTCACCTACCCTGCCCGGGTAGTACTTGAGAATGGCCTTGTTGATGGACTCGACCTTGAGGACGCCTGTTACCTTCACGAAGGCTCCGAGGATGGCCGTGTTCGTGATGGGCCTTCCAAGAGTCTCAAGTGCGATGCTTGTGGCGTCGACCGTGGCGATCTTTATGTTTCCCGCAAGTTCACTCTCCTCGGGATTCTTCGGTGTGTTGAGCAGGACTACGCCCCCTGGCTTGACGTTGTCTGCGACGGCCTGCTGCATGCCCAGAAGCGTGTCCATGCATAGGCTGTAGTCCGGCGTGTGCACGAGCTCCCTCTCCCTGACGCGCTTTTCGTCTATCCTGACGTATGCCACAAGAGGCGCTCCTCGCCTCTCGGTGCCGTACATGGGGATGGCCTGTGAGTACTTGCCCTCCTCGTATGCGGCCGTGGCGAGGATCCTGGAGGCGGTCACAGCTCCCTGGCCGCCCCTGCCATGCAACCTTATCTCGATCAACCGTTTAACCTCGCGTGATTCGTTACCACTCTATCTTAACTCGATAAAAGAGTAACGATTCCGTTGCTATGCAACAACGGAGAATTTAAACTTTAGCTATGTTGATGGGCAGTTTAAGGTTTAAATCAAGCAGCGTAGATCAGTGTTGGACCCACCTTGATGGCGGAGAAGGAGCAGGGATTCCGCAAGATGCTCGAGAAGAGCATCGTGGAGAACATACGCATAGAGCATCCGGTGGTCCTGAAGGGGCAGTACGAGACCGCCTACGCCCTCCTCAGGGACGCCCTTGACACTGGAATCACGCCCTGCCTCGTCGGTCCGCCGGGTATCGGTAAATCACTCCTGGCCAGGAAGGTCGCCGAGGACACAGGTAGAAGCTTCCACGAGGTATTCTTCGACGAGAACGTCACGCCGAGCCGCCTCATGGGATCGTTCGACCCCGCACTCGTCGTCAGAAACGGGAGGAACGTCGCGAGCTTCGAGCCAGGACCCTTGATCAGGGCGATGGTGGAGGGGGGCCTCTTCGTCGCCCACGAGCTGAACAGGGCGACCGAGTTCTGCCAGAACAGCCTGATCAGCCCCCTGGAGGAGAGGCACTACCACCTGTTCCCCCTCGGCCTCATCAGGGCCCAAGAGAGCTTCGCCTTCGTCGCCACCCAGAACCCGATAGAGACATCCGGGACCTACAGGTTGAGCAGGGTCCTCGTTGACAGGATCGGGTGCTGGATAAGGCTGAACTACCCGACCAGGGAGACGGAGATTGAGATCCTCAGGGAGAACACCCCCGCCTTCAGCCTGCCCGTCGGCACCCTGGAGAAGATCTACGACATAATCAGGGAGACGAGGGAGACCCCCTCACTGGAGATACCCGCGTCCCCCCGTTCAGGCATATACCTGACACGCCTCGTCAACAAGTACCATGAGAGGTTCGAGGATGACAACAGGGCCATAAGGTTCTTCGCACCCGCCGTCCTAGGGAAGGAAATGAAGGTCCGGGAGGAGGGGAAGACGGTTACGAAGGTCATTGAGGAGATCCTCGAAAGGAGACTCGGCTAAGTGAAGAGCAGCACGGAGTTCCCATTCCACTACGCCCACTACTTCATACCCGAGTTCATAGAACGGATGAGGAAGAGCAGGGAATGCCCCGAGAAACCGAGCCCCCGCCAGACCATCAACATGGGTAAACTTCTGCTGCCGATGTACATGAGGAGAGGATGCCTCACATTCGAGGACATACTCCACGTCGCAGTAGTCACCTCACACGTAGACTGCCAGAAAGCGGCTGAGAGGATAGCCGTGGAGATCCTCGTGTCAGCCGAGTCAGAGGACCTTGACAAGGATAAGAAGCTGGAGGGGGATGAGCTTCTCAGCCTCCTCTCCAAGATCCAAGAGGAGGTCAGCATCGTCCCGCACCCACAGGGGCACGACCAGGATTACATCGCGACCGACTCATCCGCAGCCGACGTCTTCACAAAGTACCAGAACAAGCCCGACATAGGAGTGGGTCCCGGTGAAGACAGGATCCTAAAGGCCGGCGTCAAGGCAATGCGTGAGCGAAGAGATGAGAGGACACAGCAGGTTCTAGCTATGCTTCTAAAGGAACGGCTCCTTAAACTCGGCCGGGAGTTTGAACGAAAGGAGGACTGGAGCAGGCTATACAATGTGAGGCCATTTCAGCCAGGGGAGAACCCTGACCTCATCGACGAGGACAGGAGCTTGGACAACATCCTCGACCTAGGAAGAGAGATCAACGAGATAAGATACGAAGACTTTCTGATGCAGAAGAGGAGGAAAAGGAGCAGGAACATCGTCTACATCCAGGATGTCAGCAACACGATGTTCTACGATTACGAGGGGATGAACTCCATCAACTACAGCGTCCTCAGCCTCGTTCCCCTCATGTGGGGACTTCGACGAGACAAGTATGGACTGATACTGTACGAGAGCAATAGCCACGTAATGAAGGAGCTCACCGACGAGAGGGACATCGAGCCGATCTTAGAGGAACTGATAGAGATGATAACATCGACGACGACGGAGATGGAGAAGAGGTTCAAAGGCACAGCCGACTCCTCGACATGGGGAGGCACGGTTCCGAATAAGAGTCTTCAATGGGGATACAATCAGCTTATCGAATCTGGAGATAGGAGCGAAAAAATCTGTTTCATCTTCAGTGACTTTGTACTAACCGAGCCTGGAAAGGAAACACCGGAGAGTCTAAAGAACTACGCTCTGGTCGAGAAGATGATAAACGAAGGTATACATGTGCTTGCCTGCGTTTCGCCTCTCGCATATAGAGATATTTTCAGGCCTTACGCGATTTCGTCTATCAATAAATTAAGAAATATGGGGTGCCCTATCGCCGAAACTTACAGGCCAAGTAACTTCCTCGAAATGATTCAATTATTCATAGATGAAATAGGTTAAATATTTTGTAATATTTTCAATAAATAATAATTTATTAACTGAAGTTGCGTCCATGATTCGGAGTTATTTTCATCACATAAACATAATAACAATTTAAATTTACTTATATTATTGTGATTTATTTTCATGATGTAAAAATTATTAATTTTGATATCAATAGAGGCTTTAAAATTCTGTTTTACTTTCTGTCGATGTCACGTAGAGATGTGAAAATTTTGAGTTAGCTGTGGCTCCGTGCCAATGCTTCTCGTTGGCGAAAATTAGGATTATGTCGCCTTCCTTCACCTCAAATTCTTGATCCTCTGTAGCTACAATGCCCTTTCCCTCAGTGACAAATAGGATCTGCTCTCTACTGTGAGTATGTAGTTTATTCCGAGTCCCCCGTGGGAATGTGACTATGGCAGACCTGAAATCCTTCGAACCCATCTCTGGGTTTATCAAGGCTCTGTTTTCCACGGTTCCAATAAATATTCCGCCTTCCCTCTTCTCGACCTTAACACTCTCTGAATGAATAATCTTCAACGTCCTATTCCTCAAATAGGATATCATGTAATGAAATTATAACTTCTGTGAAATCGAGAAAAATGTCGCTAGAAGATGTTTTTAGTCGAAGAAGTGAGTTTACATTTCAAGGTTCCAGATATGTTTGCAGATTTGGTCCTCATCAACGGGAAAATCGCCACAATCGATGAGGATGAGTCTATCGCCGAGGCTGTCGCAGTCAAGTACGGCAGGATATCGGCGGTTGGAGGCGGAGACGAGATTAAAGGTCTCATAGGCGGAGGCACAATCGTCATCGATCTGAGGGGGAGATTGGTCGTCCCCGGATTGATGGACTCACACTGCCACATGGCTGACGTCGGCGCAGGAAGAATGTTGTTAGTGGATTTGAGTCAGGAGGCTGGCGTAAAATCGATAGCCGACATCCAGGAGAGGCTGGCCGAAAGGGCCAGAAACACACCGGCCGGTGGATGGATTTTCGGCTATCAGGAGGATGAATCTAAGCTCGCCGAGAGACGCCATCCTACCCGATGGGAGCTCGACAAAGCGACGACAACCCACCCGTTGATGATATCAACAGTCGGTGGCCACTTTTCTATGGCCAACAGCAAGGTCTTGGAGCTCGCTTGCGTAGATAAGAGCACCCCAGATCCCGTGGGAGGGAGGTTTGACAGGGACGCCGAGACAGGTGAACTCACTGGCGGCGTCCACGAGAAGGCGATAGATTTGGTCAAGCCGATCGGGATCGATGAGCCGAATCAGTCGCAGGCTTATGAGGGAGCCAAACAGATACTGAGGGAGTGCGCCGAGGTCGGCCTCACCTGCGTCTACGATACTGTGGACAGGTCGCAGGTCTGGGCTTTCATCGACCTCAAGAACAGGGGCGAGCTCCCGATAAGGGTGAGGATGGACGCTGTCATCACACTCTTCCCCGAACTCAACAAGACGGGCATACATCAAGGGCTCGGCGACGACTGGCTGAAGCTCTGCGGACTCAAGTTCTTCTTCGACGGCGCCATCTCGGCTAGGACGGCCGCCGTCACGGAGCCCTACCTGAATAAGCCGGGGTTCTACGGCGTCATGTCCACTACCAGAGAGATAGCCACGAAGACGATAATGGACGCGTACGAGGCGGGTTACCGCATCTCCGCCCACGCCAACGGCGACAGGGCGATAGCCATGTACCTCGACATAATGGAGGAGGCGCAGTCGAGATATCCGCGTGAGGACCCGAGGAACAGGGATATCCACTGCACAGTCATAACGCCTGAGTTGGTCAGGCGCATCAAGGAGCTGAACATACTGCCGACGATATTCGGCCCCTACCCCTATTACCATGGGGATAAGCTTCTCCCCGCCTTCGGAGAGGAGCGTCTGGAGCGGATGTTCGCGGCTCGCTCGTTCCTGGATGTCGGCGTCAAGATAGCGGCGCACTCCGATCATCCATGTGCGCCGTTCCCGCCGCTGATGGCGATCCACGCCCTCGTCAACAGGACAACCCGTGGCGGTAAGCCGATCGGTAGGAGCCAGAGGGTCTCGGTGATGGAGGCGCTTAAGCTCTACACGATAAACTCCGCGTACCAGTCCTTCGACGAGGGAAGGTTAGGATCGATCGAAGTAGGGAAGCTGGCCGATATGGTCGTCCTCGACCAGGACATATTCACCGTGCCGCCTGAGAAGATCATGGATACCGCCGTTGATATGACGATCACCAGCGGAAAGGTTGTGTACAGG
>CAZYUK010000037.1:0-9307 GCA_964650675.1 uncultured Candidatus Bathyarchaeia archaeon | reverse complement strand
CGCGTGCGAGTCGTTCCTCCTCGCGGCCACGATATGGTCGAGCAGGGTCCCCTCGCTGATGCTGCCGACTGAGAGGCCGCCATCGAGTACGGGGAGCTGGCTGAAGCCGTTCCGGCGCATGACGTCAACGGCCTCCGCGATGGGGGTGTCCTTCTGGATCCCCACAAGCGACCTGGTCATCATCTCGCCAGCCGACACCTGCTTCTTCTGCTCAAGCCTCTCAAGCGCCTCGAAGAGTGCCTTAACCTTGAGGTAAGAGGGCTCGATGTTCCCGGCCTCCAGCTTCGCTATGTACGACTGGCTGACGCCCGCCAGCTCCGCGAGCTGGTTCTGCGTGAGGCCCAGCTTCCGCCTCCTCTCGGGAATGATCTCCAACGCCGGCAACATAGGTGAGGAGAACGCGACTCAGCCAATATATTCTTTACTGAATTTTCCCCCGACAAAAATTGTAGAAAAAGCATATTATGAGCCTCGCAGGACCAATAGGTGCTTTTATAATCATTTCAAGGAATATGTCCCAGATGGACATGGACAAGCTAGGCTCCAGCCGCCCGACATTCAACTTCGACGCCCACGGCGAGGCGAACACGGACAAGACGATCGAGCTTGCCAGAGCGAGGGCGGAGGAACTCGGAATAAGGCACGTCGTCGTCGCCTCCGAGACGGGCCTCAGCGCCCTCAAGGCCGTCGACTCCATGCCCGGCCTAGACCTGATAGTCGTCTCATCGGCCGCCGGCACCAGCGTCGAGGGCTCCCCGATAGGAGACCTGAGGATAGGAATACCCGACGAGAAGATACTGAAGGATCTAGTCAAGAAGGGGGCGAAGGTGGTCAGGGGCACGGACCCGTTCTGGAACCTCAGCGCCCATAGCCACGTCACCGACGCCGGAAAGCTCGGCATGATGTTCTACAAGGTGCTCTGCGGCGGACTACACGTCTGCCTCACAGCCGTCCTCGAGGCCACCGACTCGGGACACCTGAGGTAGGGGGAGGAGGTCGTGACCATGGCGGGGAGCTTCGTGGGGCTCGACACCGCCATAGTGGCGACGGCCGCGAACTCGGTCAACTTCTTCAGGTGCCTGGAGGTCAGGGAGATCATCTGCAAGCCCAGGAACGCCCACTACACATGGCCGATAAACTACCTCGACTGGAGGGGCGACCTCGAGAGGTACAGGAGGTTCGCCGAGCCGGCCTAGCTACTTCCCCACCTTCTCAAGGGCCGCCGCGACTATGAGCGGGAATATCGTCGTGACCTCACCGAAGATCGTGCTCGTCATCTCCATCCGGCCGCCCTTCAGCTTCCCCCAGCTCAGCGACTCCTTCAGGGGCGCCCCGCTCAGGCTGCCGTCCTCGGCCCTAGCCGAGCTTATCTGGACGGCGGCGTCTAGCCCCTCCCTCAGCGTGTTCATGTACTGGGTGTGGTGCTTGGGGGTCCCGCCGCCGAGGATGATGGCACCCGTCTTCTTAGCGTCGTAGACCACGTCGGCGAAGCGGTCGAAGTCCTTCAGGGGGTTCAGGTTGAGCCTCTTGCTCTTCGAGTACATCCAGAGGGGGATGCCGAGCATAGAGTCGAGGAGGCCGGGGCTGAAGATGGGCACGTCTCTCAACGCGGCGTTCCGGAGGATGGAGTCCTCGTCCCCTATCCTCAGGCCGATCTCCCTGAGAAGACCGTTGATCGGCGCGTCGACCCTTCCCTCCTCGGGTATCTCGTCGAGCACCCCGCCGATGAACGCCTCGAGGTCGGAGAACACCTTCCCCTCGAAGAATATGTCGTAGGCACGGTTGATGCCCCTTTTCAGGAGCTCCTCGTCGTCAACGTCCACCTTGCCGACGTAGTGGTGGCCGCCCATCGCCTCGATGAGGTCGCCGACCACGTTGGCCCCGTTGGTCACGACCGCGTCCACGTACCCATCCCTGACTAGGTCCTTGAAGATGAGGCGGAGCCCACCGTGGACGAGCGGCCCGGAGATGGTCAGGAAGGTCGTGTAGTCCGGGTCTGAGAACATCTCAGCAACTATGTCGACGGCCCTGCCGACCCTCCCGGCGCCTATGACCCCTGACCTCCGCATCTCCTCGGCGAGCTCGCCGACGGTCATCCCCGGCCTAAGGCGCATCTGCTCGACGCGCTTCATCGAAAAAACCCTCAGCTCAGCCCTTGACGCGGTTGATCTTGTACCGGCCCATGATGACCCAGTACTCAACCTCCTTGCCGGCCGCGATGCTGGAGGCCACCTCAGGGTCAGTGGACGTTGGGACGTCGAAAACCTCGTACGTCTCAAGGTCCATGAGCTGTATGCTCGTTGGGGTCGTCGATACTATCTGGCCGCTCCTCTTATCGACTATGGGCACCTGGATGTTGGCGTCCACCTGGCCGACGTAGCTCCTCTTCGTTCCGTCGAAGAGGCTGATTGCGCTGGCCCTGACCTTAGCGCTGCCGTGCTTCCCCGGCTTGCTCTTCTGTATGTCGACGATCTGGCTCGGCTCGTTGTCAACCATCGCGTATGACCCGACCTTCAGGTCCCCGACCCGGCTCATCTTGAAAGACAAACAAGTGCACCTTGGAGCTTTAGAGACAACATGGGCTTAAAAAGTATAAACGTTATGGGGGGATGGCTCCAAGGCTGGCAGGAGCCACACCTACGCATCATTTAAAATAAATTGACAGATTAATATCCGGTATGGGTGACTGCGCGGCTTGAGGCGCCCGAGCATGATAGCGAACTTCGCTGTGACGTATAGGTGCGACAGCCGCTGCAGAAACTGCAACATTTGGAGGATGCCCACCCCAGAGAGAGGCGAGATGAGCCTGAGCGTGATCAGTGAGATATTCGAGAAGAACGCGGAGTTTCTGAGCGACGTCAGGTCGATCCAGATAACGGGCGGCGAGCCCTTCCTCAGAGGAGACCTCCCCCAGGTGATAGCCGCCGTACGCAGCAGCCTCCCACGGTGCAGCTTCTGGATACCGACCAACGGCCTACGCCCAGACCTTGTGGGCGAGGCAACCGAGGATATCCTCGTGGGGCTAAAAGGATGGGGACTGGGGATCAGCGTCTCCCTGGACGGCGTCGGTGGGACCCATGATGCCATGAGGGGGGTTGAAGGCAGCTACAGTCTGGCCATCGCCACCCTGGAAAAGTTGAGCAATCTGAGAGGGAACTACCCTGCGTTGAGGGTGTCCGTGGGCATGACGATCTCTGAGGACAATATAGGGGAGATCGTGAAGGTGCTTGATGTGGCCAAGCGTTACTCCGCGGACTTCAGCCTCAGACCCGTGAACTACAGCGAGATCTACTACAGGAACTGCCCGGCTTCGAGCCGGGTAGAGGCAAAGGCCCTGGTCGACGCGCTGCGGGTCGTGGCGCGGAGCCATGTGGAAGGGAGGGGTCTGCTCAGGTCCCTGCCCACCTTAAGGTACATTCAGGGCGTCCTAGACTACCTCCGGAGACCATCGCCTGGGGCTCGGGCCTGCTCCGCCGGCGAGGACTCGATGTTCCTCGACCCATTCGGGGACGTTTACCCCTGCATCTTCATTGGGGAAAGGCTCGGCAACGTCAGGGAGTCGACGCTTGAGGGGATATGGTCCTCGGCGGAGGCCGTGAAGGCCCGGAAGAAGATCGAGGAGGAAAGATGCCCGAGGTGCTGGGTCGAGTGCGAGGCCTACAGGGACATCCAGAGGGACAGGCTGGGGCTCGTCGGCACCGCGCTAAGGGCGCTCATCGATCCGAGGGGCCTAGGCTTGAAATGAGGATCATCCCGTGCGCTTGATGATGTGGTAGCCGAACTTCGTCCTGACCAGACCCGAGACCTCCCCGATCCTCAGAGCGAAGGCCACCTGCTCGAACTCCCTCACCATCTGGCCCCGGTCGAACTGGCCTAGGTCGCCTCCCCTCTTCGCGGAGGGGCAGATGCTGTATTTCCGTGCCAGCTCCCTGAAGTCCGCGCCCGCCTTCAGCTCCTCGAGAGCCTTCAGCGCCTGGGACTGCTTCTCGACCAGTATGTGGGAGGCCCTTATCTTGGGCAAATCGTTCACCTTCAGGAACATCCGCCTCGCGCCCTCATAAGGGTTGAGGACCAGCCTTGTTACCGGTTGAGTCGCTAGTACTCCACCTTGTAGATGAGGACGAAGCCGTAGTCGGACGCGTATGCGAGTGTGAAGTGGTCCGTCGACGCGCTGCCGGACATGAGCCTCACGAGGGTCGAGTTAGTGTATGCAGCCGTGTAGCTGTAGCCGCCGGTCGCCGGGTTAATCTCGTAGAAGTCCGTGACATTGAAGCCGCCGATGGTCGCCATCGCCTGCCACTTCCCCTCGTCGCCGTAGCCCCAAAGCTGCTGGTTCGTCGGGTCGTAGGTGATGAATACAATGATGTAGTCAACGTCATATTTCTGCATCAGTGGCAAGGATTCATTCTCGGGGAGCATCATGATCCTTGCCAGGTCCTTGAGCTGATACGGGTTCTGGGTGGCGCCGTCTGCGAGGGTGGTCTTGTTCGCCATCGCCTCTATCCAGTATCCGTAGTCCCACCAGGCGGCGACGATGGAGTCGCTGGAGACGTTCTCCTTCAGCCAGGCCATGGCGTGAGGCCAGTCCTGGAAGTAGTGGCCGCCTACGAGGCGGTTCTCGATCCCGCTTGAGCCGTACGTGGAAGGCACGCTCGCGACGCCTGAGGTGAACAGAAGGATGTTGGGGAGCAGCGTGACCAGGAGGAATATCGTGAAGATCACGCTGAACTCTTTTCCCACGCCGAATATCTCCCTCCGCCTCCTCAGCCGCCTGTCGAGGGCGGCCGAGGCCATGGAGACAGACGCGAACGGTTTGAGCAGCTCGACTATCCCGTAGGCCGCCAACAGGCTGACAGGGAAGGAGAGGATGATGTCGATCCTGGTCAGGTTTGCGGTGAAGTATAGGGAGGTCAGGAGGGCTATGAGGAGGTAGAGCTTCAGGCCATCAATCTTCTTCACGGCGAAGTATATCCCTAGCAGGGCGAGGGCGAGGGTTATCCCGAAGTCCGTGAAGAAGGTCGTCCACGTGGGCAGCTGGTGCTCCGCGACAGTCTCGAACATCCCGCTCGGGATGAGGAATCGGCTGATGATGCGGATGTACTTCTGCGCCAGCGGCACCGTCACCCCGAGGTTGAGGAGCACAAGCATGCCGACGCCGAACAGGGCCATGACGCCGAGCAAGGCGAACCTGATCCTACTCGGCTCCATCCTCATCCTCAGGAGCTCGTAGATCAGCATGACGGGCACAACGCCGATGGCGACGAGGTTCTCTATGCTCATGATCGAATCTATGCCGGGATGGGGGAAGATGGCGGTCACGAGGAAGCCGACGCCCAACATGAGGCTGTACGAGGCTATGTAGTGCCTGTCGTATGTTCCGACGAGCATCGCGACGATGACGAAGAGGGCGAGAAGGCTAACAAGGTACTTCTCCGCCCCCCAGGAGATGATGACGTAGCCGAGGGTCAGCCCGGCTAGGGCCGAGTATATCAGGCGGTTGAAAGGCGGCCTCTCCTTCCTGAGGGATCGCATGAAGAAGAGTGTGGTGGCGACCATGCCGAAGATGCCTATGGTCTCGGTATCGAAGTGACCTATGTTGGTGCGGGCTATGAAGGCTGGGCTCACCGCCATCAGGAAGGCGGCGAGAAGCCCCGTGGAGCTATCCCTCAGGTCCTTCCCCACGAAGTAGGCTCCAAGGCAGGTGAGGCACGCCATCAGCACGGGGAACCACAGGCCGGTGTCGTAGACCGAGATCCTGAGGCCGACAGCGTTCGCAAGCTGCCATAGGAAGACGACGGAGAAGGGCTCCCCCGCGTAGACCGTGTGGGGGATGTCCCTGCCCATGGGGTACCAGCTCAGGGTGTCGTGCCAGCCCCACCACGCCGAGTAGCCGTTCTTGGCGACGTACTCGGAGGCCCTGTACATGAGGAAGGGGTCGTAGGCTGTGTAGTATGAGCCCCACTGGAGGGGTATGATCCTGAAGAGCACGGCCACGACGAGGACCGCCCCGAGGACGCCTATCTCGAGGGCCCGGCTGCGGGTCGGCCTCATGCGTGAAATCAGGCTGGCCTTCTCCGACTCGTCTGATTCGACCTTGCCCGCCTTCCTAGCCTTTTCAGCCATTTTCCCTTAGACTCCAACAATAGGGGGTGTACACGGCTTTTATTTAAGTTGCTATAAGATGTTCAACCATCTCAAATAGACAATATGGACAGCTTCTCCATGAGCCTCTCAGCGCCCCCAGTAGAGCCTCTCGGCCTCGATCCGCGGGATGCCCAGCTCTATGATCTTGCCCGCCGTCGCCTCGATGTCGTATTCGACCCTCCTCCGCTCCACCTTGAGGGAGATGGTGTCAAGGAACATGTAGCTGGCGCGGGGGTCCCCGTCCCTCGGCTGCCCGACCGAGCCGGGATTGATCAGCAGGCCGTCACCTGACTGGACAACGTAGGGAACATGCGTGTGGCCGAGGACGAGGACCCTACACCTGGCCTCCGCCAAGTACCTGCCAAGGAGGCCCTCGGCCTCCCAGGGATAGATGTACTCGGTTAAGGGATCGCTCGGGCTGCCGTGGAAGACATGGATGCCGATCCCTCCGAGCTCCAGCCGCAGGCTGAGTGGGAGGGCCCTGAGCCAGGCCAGCTCGGACGCGCCGATGAGCGACCTGTTCACCGCTATGGCCCCCCTGGCCTCCGGGTTGAACCACTCGCTGTCCTTCGTCGCCACGGCGTCGTCATGGTTACCGGCGACGGATGAGGCGAGGCTCGAAACGAGCCTGACACACTCGGCAGGATAGGGGCCGTAGCCGACTGTGTCGCCGGCGCAGACGCATGCGTCGAAGCTGCCAGCGTCCCTAAGGACGGTTCTAAGAGCCTCGTAGTTGCTGTGAACGTCGGAGATGACGAGTATCCTCAAGCCATCCTCCAATTGTCGGCGGCGTTTTTAACGGTTGTTCGGTGGGATAGGCTTAACTGGTCGTGGGCGGATCATCCCCCAAATGAGCCTGGTTTTCTCGACTGAGAGCGTTGAGATCGAGGGGGGGCACCTGTCAGGGGGGCTCCTGGAGCTGGGGAACGCGGTCCTGGCCCTCTTCTGGGAGGGGGAAAGGCCCGTCCTAGGCTCCACCACCCTCACCCTCCCGTCCAGGGTCTCGTCCCAGCTCGTAGGCGACAGGGATCAGCTTCTGGGGCAGATGATCGGCGAGTACCTGACTAAACGCTTCGGTAAGATGGCCCTCGTCTCGACGAACCTGACGCCTGGCACCGCCGCCGTGGCTGGGAGGGCTCTCATCGAGATGACGAGGAGGCTCGCGGAGAAGATGAGCTGAGTTGGCTGACCTCAGGGCTTTCCTGAAGAGGGTTGAGGACGACGGCGACATGATCAGGATAGGCGAGGAGCTCTCGCCTGAGTACGAGATATCCGCCGCCCTGAAGCGGTTCGACGCCGGCAAGGTCCTATTGTTCGAAAAGGTGAAGGGATACGACCACGCGGTTGTAGGCGGCGTCTGCGGCACCAGGCGGAGGATCGTGGATGCGCTCGGCTTCGGCGCAAACCAGCTCTACCCCCGCCTCCTCGAGGCGACGAGGAGCCCCAAGAAGTGCAGGGTGGGCGACGGCCCCGTTAAGGAGGTGGTCGAGGAGGGGGACCTCCGTAAGCTGCCAATCTTGACCCACTTCGACGGAGACCCAGGCCCCTACATAACCTCCGGGATCGTCTACGTGAGGGGGCCGGACGGCGAGGCTGAGAATGTGTCTTTCCACAGGCTCCTCGTCCTGGATGGCAGGAGGATGGCCATCAGGATCGTGCCCAGGCACCTCTACAGGCTGACCCAGCTCGCCAGGGAGGCCGGGAGGAAGAGCCTCGACATCAGCGTGAGCATAGGGCTGCACCCCACCGTCCTGCTGGGCGCATCGCTCCCGGCGCCGTTCGGAGTCAGCGAGTTCGACGTCGCCAACAGGCTCATGGACGGGAGGCTGAGGCTGACCGAGTGCGAGCACGTCGAGGCCCTCGCGCCTGCGGACGCCGAGCTCGTGCTGGAGTGCAGGCTCCGCCTCGACCAGGAGGTGAAGGAGGGGCCGTTCGTCGACCTCTCGGGCACCTTCGACGTCCAGAGGAAGCAGCCCGTGGTCGAGCTCGTAGGCGTCATGCGCCGCGACGACTACATCTACCACGGCCTGCTCCCCTCAGGCTCAGAGCACATGCTGCTGATGGGGATGCCGCCCGAGGTCCGCATCTGGGAATACGTCAGGAACGTCGTCCCAACGGTCAGGGGGGTCAACATGACCCTCGGGGGCAGCGGGTGGCTCCACTGCGTCGTCAGCTTCGAGAAGTTCAGGGAGGGCGACCCCAAGAACGTCCTCATGGCCATCTTCGCCGCCCACCCCAGCCTGAAACACGCCGTGGTCGTCGACTCAGACATCGACCCCCACGACATGCGTGAGGTGGAGTGGGCCATAGCGACACGATTCAGGGGGGACGAGGACCTCCTCGTCGTGCCGAACGCGCGGGTCTCCAGCCTCGACCCAGCCAGCGACCAGGAGCGGGAGCTGGGATGCAAGGTCGGCATCGACGCCACGAGGCCCCTCAATAAGCCCGCGGAGAAGTTCAGCAAGGCCGAGATAAAGGTCTCGGACAGGGTCAGAGAGATACTGGGGAAGTACTCCTAGAATCCCTTTATATCCGCCCTCATTTCAGGTGATCTGATACAGTTGTACCTGACGGCCGAGGAGGAGCGCATGCTTGCCGGCGAGAGGGGCGCCGGAGTAGCCAAGGCCATGGAGCTCCTGGTCGCGCTCGGCGAGGTCTTCGGCGCCGAGAGGCTCGTCCGGGTCGAGAGTGCCCACGTCTCGGGAGTCTCGTACAAGAACCTGGGCGAGGCAGGCCTGGAGTGGCTCGAGGAGCAGGCCAGCCTCGGCGCCAGGGCCGTCATAAGGGCGACGCTGAACCCCGCCGGCATGGACATGGGGAGGTGGAGGGAGATGGGCGTCCCCGAGGAGTTCGCCGAGGGGCAGCGCAGGGTCATCGCCGCCTTCGAGGCGATGGGCGTCGAGCCGACGTGCACCTGCACCCCATACCTAGTCGGCAGCGTCCCGAGGCAGGGAAGCCAGGTATCATGGGCCGAGTCCTCGGCGATATGCTACGCCAACTCGGTCCTCGGCGCGAGGACGAACAGGGAGTCCGGCCCGACCTCACTCGCCAGCGCGGTCACCGGCCTAGCGCCCCTATACGAGTACAGGCTCGACGAGAACAGGGTGCCAGGCAAGGTCGTTGAGGTCGAGGCGAGGCTCTCAGACCCCCTGGACTACAGCGC
>CAZYUK010000036.1:0-9344 GCA_964650675.1 uncultured Candidatus Bathyarchaeia archaeon | reverse complement strand
GAGATCGTCATCAAGCAGAAGGCGCCTGAGAAGAAGGGTACAAGCGTCAAGGTAAAGTAAGATCCAGTTTTTTTCAATGAGTTTCGAATCAGGGAGGATAGAATATGGATAAAATCACACTCAGAGTAGCCGAGGCTCCGCCGAACATGGTGGGCCGGGGGATAGCCGTCGTCGACCCCGAGCTCGTCAAGAGGCTCGGATGGAGGGCAGGCGAGGTGATAGAGATCGCCGGTAAGAAGAAGGGCTACGCCCTGCTCTGGCCAGGCCAGATGGAGGACTACGACCGAGGCCTGATCAGGATCGACAGCATAATCCGCAACGACGCCGGGGTGGGGATCGACGACAAGGTCACTATCAGGAAGATCGAGGCGAGGATGGCAGAGAAGCTGACCCTGTACCCGACCGAGCCGCTGCGCATCCAGGGCGGCGAGGGCTACCTCGCGGAGGTCCTGGAGGGCAGGGTAGTCTCCAAGGGCTCGACGATCCCCCTGAACATCATGGGGAGGAGGGTCGACCTCGTCGTCACGGCCATGACTCCGCCGTCAGATGCCGTGATTATCGGGAGGGAGACGGAGATCGTCTTCAACGAGAAGGGGCCGAAGCCCGCCATGGGCGGAATCCCCAAGGTGAGCTACGAGGACATAGGAGGCCTAGGCAAGGAGATCAGCAAGGTCCGCGAGATGATCGAGCTGCCGCTCAAGCACCCGGAGATATTCGAGCGGCTCGGCGTCGAGGCACCGAAGGGCGTGCTGCTACACGGCCCGCCGGGGACAGGTAAGACGCTCCTGGCGAAGGCTGTGGCCAACGAGACGAGCGCCAACTTCTACAGCATAGGCGGGCCTGAGATCATGAGCAAGTTCTACGGCGAGTCTGAGGAGAGGCTCCGCGAGGTCTTCAAGGAGGCCCAGGAGAACGCCCCCAGCATCATCTTCATAGACGAGATAGACTCCATAGCGCCGAAGCGTGAGGAGGTCACAGGCGAGGTCGAGAAGCGGGTCGTCAGCCAGCTCCTCAACATAATGGACGGCCTGGAGACGCGCGGCAAGGTCGTCGTGATAGGCGCCACCAACCGCCCCAACGCCCTGGACCCCGCCCTCCGTCGCCCGGGTAGGTTCGACAGGGAGATAGAGATAGGGCTCCCGGACAGGAGGGGGCGGCTCGAGATACTCCAGATACACACACGCGGCATGCCCCTGGCGAAGGGCGTCAAGCTCGAAGACCTGGCCGAGAGGACCCACGGATTCGTAGGCGCGGACCTCGAAGCCGTCTGCAAGGAGGCCGCGATGGGCGCCCTGAGGAAGGTGCTCCCAGAGATCGACCTCACGGAGACCAGCATACCCGCCTCGATACTGAACAAGATCAACGTCACGATGCCCGACTTCGAGGACGCCCTCAGGGAGGTCCACCCGAGCACCCTCAGGGAGGTCCTCGTGGAGGTCCCCAACGTCAGGTGGGACCAGGTCGGCGGACTCGAGGAGGCCAAGAACGAGCTCAGGCAGGCCGTGGAGTGGCCGCTCAAGTACAGGGAGGTCTTCGAATATGCTGACGCCGAGCCGCCTAAGGGGGTCCTCCTCTACGGCCCACCGGGCACGGGGAAGACGCTCCTCGCGAAGGCGGTCGCCACCGAAAGCGGCGTCAACTTCATCAGCGTAAAGGGGCCGGAGCTCCTCAGCAAGTGGGTCGGCGAGTCAGAGAAGGGCGTCCGCGAGGTCTTCAGGAAGGCCCGACAGGCGGCGCCTTGCGTCGTGTTCTTGGACGAGGTAGACTCCATAGCCCCCACAAGAGGAAGCAGCCTAGGCGACTCGGGCGTCACGGAGAGGATGGTGAGCCAGATACTCACCGAGCTCGACGGCCTTGAGAGCCTGAAAGACGTCGTCGTCCTAGGGGCCACTAACCGCGCGGACATGGTCGACAGCGCCCTGCTCCGGCCAGGCCGGTTCGACAGGATGCTCTACATACCGATGCCGGACCTGGAAGCCAGGAAGATCATCTTCAGGATACACACGAGGGGCAAGCCCCTGGCCGAGGAGGTCAACCTGGACAAACTGGCAGAGGAAACCGAGACTTACACGGGCGCGGAGATCGCGGCCGTCTGCAGCGCAGCCTCCATGCTGGCGATAAACGAGCACCTCGGCAAGTACCCGGACCCCGAGGAGGCGAAGAAGCACAGGGAGGAGCTCAGGATAGGGCTCCGCCACTTCGAGGTTGCCTTCCAGAAGGTGAAGCCCCTGAGCGTCCAGCAGGCGATGCTGAACAGGCCGGCCGCCGAGGCGAAGCCCCAGACCGGCATCAGCATAGCCTAAGCCCCGAAACCAGTCTTTCCCCTCCTTCCTGGTCGCCGCTGGATCACATGGATAGATTAATTAGACGTCCCCCTTCTTCATGAAGACGGGTGCCGCGTTATGCCTATCCGTCAGCCCATAGTCTGCATGCTCGGCCACGTCGACACGGGCAAGACGAGCCTTCTCGACAAGATCAGGGGCACAGCGGTCCAGCTCAGGGAGGCGGGCGGCATGACGCAGCAGATAGGAGCCAGCTTCTTCCCGTTCGACACCCTCGTGGCCATCACCCAGCAGCTGGGCAAAGACCTCAAGGTCGACATCAAGATACCCGGGTTACTGGTTATCGACACCCCCGGCCACGAGGCATTCGCAAACCTCAGGAGGCGGGGCGGCTCCGTCGCTGACATAGCGATCCTCGTCGTAGATGTCATGCACGGCTTCGAGAACCAGACGTACGAGTCGATAAACATCCTCAAGTCCCGGAGGACGCCGTTCATCGTCGCCGCCAACAAGATCGACCGCATAGACGGCTGGAGGCCGAAGGAGAACACCCTCTTCCTCCAGTCCTACGCGACCCAGCAGGAGCTCGTCAAGGAGGACCTCGACAACAGGCTCTACGGCATGATGGGGAACCTGAGCAGGCTAGGCTTCAGCTCCGAGCGCTTCGACAGGGTCCGAGACTTCACCAAGAACATAGCGATAGTCCCGGTCAGCGCCAAGACCGGCGAGGGCATCGGTGAACTCCTCGCCGTCCTCATAGGCCTCACCCAGCAGTACATGCAGGACAAGCTGACCGTGACGGAGGGGCCGGCGCTCGGCACGGTCCTCGAGGTGAGGGAGGAGGTCGGCCTCGGCACAACCCTCAACGCCATAATCTACGACGGCGTCCTGAGGGCCGAGGACACCATCGTTATAGGCGGAAAGGAGGGGCCCATGTCCACGAAGATCAGGGCGATCCTCATGCCCCAGCCCCTCGACGAGATAAGGGACCCGAAGAAACGCTTCAACGCGATAACCGTGGTCCCGGCGGCGGTCGGCATCAAGATAGCGGCGCCTGAGATAGGGGACGCCATCCCAGGTGCCCCCCTCATAGCCGTCGGCGGCGAGATGACCCTGGAGAGGGCGATGGCCGAGGTCGGAGCCGAGATGGAGAGGGTGAAGGTCAAGACCGACAAGACAGGCATCGTGGTGAAGACCGACACCCTGGGCAGCCTCGAGGCGCTCGTGGAGAGCCTCCGCGTCAGGGACATCCCCATCAGGCTCGCCGACATAGGCGACATCAGCCACAGGGACGTGATGGAGGCTGTCAGCGTCAGGTACGAGGAGCCCCTCTACGGAGCCATCCTCGCCTTCAACGTCAAGATCCTCCCAGACGCCGAGCAGGAGGCGCAGAGCCAGAGGGTCAAGATATTCTGGAACGACATCATCTACAACCTGATGGACGAGTACGTCAAGTGGATGGAGGGGGAGCGGGAGGCGAAGGCGAGGAGGGAGTTCGAGGCGCTGACCCAGCCTGGGAAGGTCCAGGTACTCGACGGCTTCATCTTCCGCAGGGCCAAGCCGGCAATATTCGGCGTCCGAGTCGAGGCGGGCATGATAACCCCGAACGTCTCGATGATCGGCCGCGAAGGGGAGAACCTCGGCAGAATAGTCCAGATTCAGGACTCCGGCCAAGCCGTCGGGAAGGCTGAGGAGGGGAAGGAGGTCGCCGTCTCGATGCCGACGCCTATCGTAGGTAGACATATAAAAGAGAAGGATGTGCTATACGTAGACGTTCCAGAGAAAAACGTCAGAACCCTCAGGGAGAAGTTCCAGGGCAGGCTGACGGAGAACGCCCTGAAGGCGTTGCAGGAACTCGTCGAGATAAAGCGCAGGAAGGACCCGCTCTGGGCGATATAGGTGAAGAGGAGTGCCGCTGCTGATAATCTCCGACCCGAAGACAGGGAAGAGCCAGAAGGTTGAGCTAGAGGACGCCAGGATGTCCCCGCTCCTCGGCAAGCGGATCGGGGAGGTCGTCGAGGGATCATTCGCAGGTCTTCAGGGCAAGCTGCTCAAGATAACCGGCGGGACCGACAAGGACGGAGTGCCGATGCGCCCCGACGTTCACGGCAGCGCCAAGGCCTTCATTATCCTTAGCGGAGGCGTCGGATACAAGGCCGCGAACAGGGGCGAAAGGAAGAGGAAGCTCGTCAGGGGAAACACCGTCAGCGCCGATTCCAAGTTCCTCGACCTGATGTTTGTCGAGGAGGACAAGAGCCTGAAGAAGGCGGAGGAGGCGGTGAAGGTCAAGAAGGCCAAGAGGCTTGCGAAGGCTGAGGAGGTCGCCGAAGCCAAGAAGGCCGCCGAGCCTGAGGAAGCCAAGAAGGTTAAGAAGACTAAAAAGGCGGAGAAGGCCTTGAAGGCTGAGAAGCCTAAGAAGGCTGCTAAAAAATCGACCAAAGCCAGCGCAACCAAGGAAAGGAAGACGAAGTAGCCGCCGAATAGGTGGCCCCACGATCTATGTAACGAATGTGGCTGCGTATGAGGTAAAATGAAAATGTCTATGTTTAGGGATGTATCAATAATGGGTGAATGATGACCAATGAAGCTCTTATCGACGGGCGTTAAGGGTCTCGACGACATGCTCGGCGGGGGAATCCCCGAGGGCAAGATAATCCTGGTCTGCGGTGGGACTGGGACGGGGAAGACCATCTTCTCGATGCAGGTCCTCCTCCAGGCGCTGAGCCGCGGGGAGGCATGCGTCTTCACAACGCTCGAGGAGCCGATGCCGAGCATCAGGCAGAACCTCCTCGCCCTGGGCTGGAACCTCTCGGAATGGGAGAAAAAGGGGCTGCTCAGGTGCCTAGACTTCAGGATGGTGCCAACGTCGAGCCTCGCGAAGGACAGGGAGGCCGGGGACTACCAGCTCTCCACATCAGAGATACTCACCGTCATAGACGCGACTAGGGCCAAGATGGTGGCCATCGACCCGCTGACGAGCCTCATAATACAGGAGGCCAGATCTGGCAGGAAGAGGTTCCTGATAGGCGAGTTCTTCGAGTCCCTCAGGAAGCTCGGCTGCACGGTCATAGTCACCTCGGAGACGAGCCCACACGAGGGCGACTTCTACATGGAGCAGTTCCTCGCGGACGGCGTCATCCTACTCGGAAAGGACGTGAGAGATTACCAGCTCGTCAAGACCCTGAGGATAGACAAGATGAGGGGCCTGGCATACGACGAGCAGCCTAGGCGCTACACGATCACGGACAGGGGATTCCAGGTCATAAACACCGAGCCTGTGCTGATATAGGCTTAGCCGGAGAGGAGCTCGTTCAGGAGCTCCTCCCTCATCTCTATCCTTGGTATCTTAGGCAGCCCCACCCTCCCCTTCAGGTACCTGTGGAACGATCCGCGCGGCAGCACGGTCACCTTCAAGGGAACATAGTTCATGAATGTCGTAAGGTCCCTCCAGTCCTTGTCGAATTCTAGGAGCCCCTTATGGATGCGGTTGACCAGCTCGTCCTCAGGCATCTTGGATGAGAGCTCTATGTACAGCCTCATGTACTCGTGGGAGCCCTCGGGCTCCCTCCTAGCCGTGAAGTCGACGTATGGAATCCCGGCGTCTGTGAGGACCTTGATCAGCTCCTCCTCCGTTATTCTCGTGAAGTTGTGGAGCACGAGCAGGTTGTCGCACCTCGAGTAGTACAGGAAGACGGGGCTCAGGCAGCCTAGGGTGTCATCCCCCTTGTCGACGCACTCGACTACGTCGGGCATGACGTACCTCACGAGGTCGTTGAGGTAGGGCGTTACTATCATCTGGTACCTTTTACCCACCTCCACCTCCATCAGCGGGAGCGCCTGAGGCGGCGGATCAAGTAGGCAAACGTCATCGCTGATGGCATCCTTCTCGGGCAGGAACTCCGGCCATAGAACCCTCCAATCGAAGAAGAAGCCACCGGGATGCGAGATCGAGGGGAGGCCGGCGAACATGGTCTCGGTCGAGCCGAATATCGTCTTCGGGTACGTACCGGTGACCTCCTTGATCCTCTCCTTGAGGACGCTCGCAGGGCGGTCCTGCGTGAAGAACCCCTTCAGCTTGAACGGGTGTCCGATCCTCGGGTAAACCTGGTCGAGGAGGGATGTGACCGTCATGTAGGCGATGTCAACCTCCTTGTAGTGCTCGACGAACCAGTCGACCTTCTCCTGGTAAGGAAGTTCTATGTCGGGGACATGAACGCTCCAACCTGTGTTCTTCTTGGCATAGACGTCGCTGAAGAACGACGATATGAACTGGCCTCCCGGCGTATTCTGGTATATGACGTCACCGACCTCGTATGTCGGCCTCTTCCCGTCGTGCGTGGAGAGAAAGAGGAAGGTGAACCCCGTCGTCTTCAGATTCTCCCATAGTCCACTCTTGGGCACTAGGAAGACCTTTGGCTTCCCCATCGTTCCGCTCGTGTAGACCTTGTTGTAATCTGAAATGGGGTAGAGGAAGTCGCCCTCATGAGGACTCTCGAAGAACGGCTTATAGTAACTGTAGAACGTCAGGGGTATCTCATTGATCTTCGAGTCGGGCTTGAGACCTATCTTCCTGCCTATACCTGTCTCGGACGCCTTCCTGACCTTCTCCCTAAGGAGCCGCTCCTGCTTCCCTAGTATATCCTTTTCACCAAGGAACCTAAGGGCATAGTACCTCAGGAAGGGCTTCATCATCTCGTTCACGATTCTGGGCATGACTTCTCACACTCACACACCTCAAATCGTTATGATCTTGTCTGCCAACGTCTCAAATTTAGATACTTCGGCGGGGTTCTCGTGCGTCGTCGGGTAATAGAATCCGTAGACCTGGACCTTGCTTGACTTCAGCAGGGTTATCTGGGACAGTATGAAGGGGTAGACCCTCTTCCAGCCGTGGGTGTGTATCAGGTTCGATATCGTGTATATTATGATTTCGCAGTTGATCTTCCCTTCGTTGGAGAAGTTGATTATGTCCGAGAAGAGTATCCCGAGCTGGTCGAGGTCGTCGTTTATTATGACGACGTGCTCCTGGAACATCTTCAAGGCCCCTCTCCCTCCTTGTAGCATCCTCATGATGTACAGCCCCTCTTCGAGGCCGCTGATCCTCAGGTCTTGGGGGGTGATCAGGTCATAGGTTGTGACCAGGATCGTTCTTATTCCCTTCTTCGAGTTTTCGCCTACCCTTTCGATTATCCACCTGATCTCCTTTGCCTTCTGGTTCGAGCCATTGCTTACGAGGTTGAAGCTTCCGTGGCCTAAGTTCGAGTAGATGGCCGGGTAACCGGATATCAGGAACCTCTTTAGGTCGTCTACTAGGAAGGAGAACTGGGAGGTCGTCATCCCAAGGTATATTACCACCTTTCCGAAGATGGCCATCACGTCCACGAAGGTGCTATTCATCAGGTTCAAGGCGTATGCGACGTTTACGAGGAGAAGGGTGACCCACCCGATTATGAGCATGTCCAAGGTCGATGAGTAGCGCAGTCTTATCAGCAGCAAACTCACGCTTATCATGAGGTAGGGGAGGATAGACACCCCCCAACCCAGCGCCTCCGGTCCCGCTGCAAAGTGTATAATCACCATCGCGACGGGTAAAATCAGCGTGGACAAGATCATGACCTTGGTCCGATTTACGAGGTCACCGATCCCTGCCAATATGAACATGAAGCCGAGTAAAAGGGATAGCACCGTCAGGATCATGCCGAACTGGGGGTCTAGCCCTATCCTCGAGACTATGTTGGCGCCGTAGAAGAGGAAACCAATCGCCCACAGCAGGTAGAATCTTTTCTTCGTCTTACTGTATATCCTGTATAATAGGACGAAGAGGCCGATTGTTATCAGGCCATTCAGCGATCGGACAAGTATGCTAAGTAATTCCTGCAAATTCCTCTGCATACAATTTTTTCTAAAAATATTTATCTTTTGTTGATTCAGAAACGATTGACTGAAATAATCTTTCTAATGGTTGATTATTTTTCATCGCCTTGATAAACGCATTTAAGTTTGAGGTTTGTAGTTATCCGTTACAGGATAGAGGGGGCCAACAAGGATACCGACGCTACCAAGGCAGCCTGAGATCAACATAGGTACGGTCGGGCACGTCGACCATGGCAAGACGACCCTGGTCCAGGCTCTGACCGGCCAGTGGGTCTCCCGACACAGCGAGGAGCTGAAGAGGGGCATCACGATAAAGCTCGGCTACGCCGACTTCGCCATCTACAAGTGCCCTGACTGCGATGAGCCCGAGTGCTTCTCCACCTCACAGGAGTGCCCGGCCTGCGGGAAGAAGGCCGAGTTCCAGAGGGCGCTCAGCTTCGTCGACGCCCCCGGCCACGAGATACTGATGGCGACGATGCTCAGCGGCGCAGCCGTCATGGACGGTGCCATACTCGTGATAGCTGCGAACGAGAAGTGCCCCCAGCCCCAGACACGTGAGCACCTGGCGGCCATAGAGACCGTCGGACTGGACAAGCTGATCATAGTCCAGAACAAGATCGACCTGGTCAAGCGCGAGGACGCAATCAGGAGCTACAACGACATCCTCAAGTTCGTGAAGGGCAGCATAGCCGAGGAAGCCCCCATAATCCCCGTATCCGCCCAGCACAATGTCAACATCGACCTCCTCGTAAAGGCGATACAGGGCTATCTGCCGACGCCGAAGAGGGACCCCTCGAAGCCACCGAGGATGCATATCATCAGGAGCTTCGACGTCAACAACCCCGGCACACCGATCGAGGATCTCAGAGGCGGCGTCCTAGGCGGCTCAATATACCAAGGCAAGTTCAGTGTGGGGGACGAGGTAGAGATCAGGCCGGGGCTCCCCACCCGTGAGAAGAACAGGCTGAAGATGAGGGAGCTCTTCACCGAGATCACCAGCCTCCACGTGGGAGGCGGCTCGGTCCAGGAGGCGATGCCGGGCGGCCTCGTGGGCGTCGGCACAATGCTCGACCCCTCATTGACCAAGTCTGACGGCCTCGTGGGCAGCCTCGTCGGCAAGCCAGGCACCCTGCCCGTGGTCAGGGATGAGCTGTCGATAGACGTCAAGCTATTCGAAAGCGTGGTCGG
>CAZYUK010000035.1:0-9541 GCA_964650675.1 uncultured Candidatus Bathyarchaeia archaeon | reverse complement strand
TACGTGTACGAAAAATATAAAAATTACAGAACGTATCTGGTTAAATAAGTGATCGAGTTAAAAAAAACATGTATATGTGAAGGTTGAAAAGAGATGAGTGAAAAAGAAGTAAGAAAAGTGACTTTACATACTTTAAAGACCATGAAGGCGCACGGCAAGAAGGCCGTGTTCTTGACAGCCTACGATTATCCTATGGCGACGTTCGCCGACGTGGCTGGGGTGGACATGATTCTGGTGGGTGACTCCGTTGGGAACACCACCCTTGGATTCACGTCGACCATCCCGGTCACGATGGACGACATGATCAGGCACTCCAGGGCCGTGACGAAGGCGGTCAAGAGGGCCTTCGTGATAGGCGACATGCCGTTCATGTCCTATCAGCCCTCGGATGAGATAGCTGTAAAGAACGCGGGCAGGTTCATCGCGGAGGCGGAGTGCGACGCCGTGAAGTGCGAGGGGGGGAGGAGGGTGGCTCCCCGCATCAAGGCCATGGTGGACGCCGGGATAGTCGTCATGGGGCACCTCGGGCTGACCCCGCAGAACATCGCCCAGCTTGGCGGGTACAGGATACAGGGCAGGAACGACAAGGAGATCGAGATGCTCAAGCAGGACATACTGGCGATCGAGGAGGCTGGGGCGCACTTCGTCCTCCTTGAGGCGATGCCCCCTAGGGCTGGGAAAATACTCCACGATGCGGTCAGCATCCCGGTCTACGGGATAGGTGTCGGCCCACACGTCGATGGCCAGTTGGTCATAGTCCACGACATGCTCATGATGCAGCCCGCGGACATAATGAAGAAGCCGAAGTTCGTCAAGGTGTACGCCAACGTGGGGAAGGTCATCACGGATGCGATAGCCCAGTACGCCAAGGAGATCCGCGACGGGACCTTCCCAGCTGAGGAGCACTTCTACGAGGTAACCTGAGAAAAAAGTTCATTCCCCATTATCTTTCCGCTTTTTCATGGAGATATTATAAAAATAGGGAAGGGTTAGAAGCCGTAGATTTTCGAGTACTTCTTGTTGAGGTAGCTCAGGAAGGGTTTGACCGTCAGCTTCTCCCCCGTGACCTCCTTGATGAGGTCTGGCGGGTCGTATAGGTTCCCCTTGTTCTGCACGTTCTTTGCCAGCCAGTCGCCGACGGGCTTGAACTCGCCCCTCTTCAGCGCCTTCCTCCAGCTGGGGACGTCGCGGCTCATCTTCTTGACGTACATGCCGTCGTATATGTTCCCTATAGCGTAGCTGGGGAAGTAGCCGTATGAGCCGCTGGCCCAGTGGGTGTCCTGCATAACGCCTTCGCTGTCGTCCTTTACATCGACTCCGAGATACTCCTTATACTTCCTGTTCCAGACGGCCGGGAGGTCGTCGACGGTCAGCTTACCCGCGAAGATGTCTCGCTCCATCTCGAAGCGGATGATTATGTGGAGGTTGTAGCTGGCCTCATCCGCCTGCCCCCTCAGGACCGTTGGGGCAACGCGGTTGACGGCCGCGATGAAGTCTTTGACCTTGACGCCCCTGAAGGTTTTGCCTGTGATCTTCTTTAACCTGGGCAGAATGTAGCTGAGGAACTCCGGGCTCTTCCCGACCATGTTCTCGATGAAGCGGCTCTGGCTCTCGTGGATGCCGTGGCTACAGCGGTCGCCGACCGGTTGGTACATGTACTCTCTGGGGTAGTTCCTGTCATAGATCGCGTGGCCTCCCTCGTGCATCACGGTGAATAGGCTGCGTGGCCACCAGTTCTCCTGTGTCCGCGTGGTGATCCTCACATCGTCGTAATAGCCTGTAGTGAATGGATGCTCCGTCTCGTCGATGCGGCCCCAGGCGTTCGGTCCCTTGGTCTCGTAGCCGATGAAGTCCATCGCCGCCTCGCTGATCCTGTGCTGGGCCTCGGCTGAGACGGGGCGCGTCATTATGGAGAAGTCCGGCACGAAGCCGGTCTTCTTCACCTTGTTCATTATGTCGAAGAGGCCGACCTTCAGGTCGTTGAATATCTTGGTGATGTCTTCGGCTGACAGTCCAGGCTCGTAGCCGTCCAGGAGGGCGTCGTACGGTGTCTTAGTACCCTTGACCTTCATCAGTATCTCAGCCGACTTCATCCTGAGTTCTATCATCTTCTTCAGCTCGGGCTTGAGCATCCCGAAGTTCTTCGCTGCCTTCGCCCTCTTCCAGGCATCGATGGTGACGGTCCTCTGCCTCGCCAGGTCGGCGACGAGGCTCTCAGGGATCTTGGTGTTCTCGTTATAGACCTTCTTGGCCAGGAAGAGGTTCCTCTTCTCGACCGATCCGAGATTCGCGTAGCCCGGGTCATTCGTGATAGACTCGATGAGTTTCCCTAACTCAGGGTCGGTGATCATCTTGTGGTCGATGACCTGAAGGAGGGCGGCTTGCTGTCCTCGGAGCTTGACGCCCGCCGGAGGCATCTTAGTCTGCATGTCCCAGCTTATGATGCCCATCGCCGACTGCAGGACGTAGGCGTCCTTGCATCTGCCGAGAAAATCCTGATAGGCTTTCTTAATGTTCGTTGACATATCGAATTTTATTATATGTTAGGATGTTTTATTCTTTTTGAACAGATGGTTATGTTTATCACATTTTTCCGCTCCAGACCGATTCACCTTTCGGATTTATGAAGCAGAAATAAACTGGTTGAAAGAAAAGGGGCGGGGTTAGTAGCCGTAGATCTTCGAGTACTTCTTGTCTAGGTAGCTGAGGAACGGCTTGGTGTTCAGTGACTCGCCGCAGACCACCTTGATTAGTTCGGCGGGGTCGTACAGGTCGCCATTCGAGTGGATGTTCTCGATCATCCAGCTCTTAACCGGCTGGAAGTTGCCCATCTTTATCTGCTTCTTCCAGTCCGGGACATCCCTGCGTAGTTTCTTGAGGAACATGCCATCGTAGAGGTTGCCCAGGGCGTAGCTGGGGAAGTAGCCGTACAAGCCGCTGGCCCAGTGGGTGTCCTGCATGACTCCCTCGGAGTCGTTCTCGACCTCGACGCCGAGGTAATCCTCGTACTTCTTGTTCCAGACCTCGGGCAGTTCATCGACGGTGAGTTTCCCGGCGAAGATGTCGCTCTCGATCTCGAAGCGAATGATTATGTGAAGGCCGTAGGTCACCTCGTCGGCCTCTATCCTTATCTTCGAGGGCTCGACGGCGTTGACGGCCGCCACGAAGTCTCCATGCTTCACGCCTCTGAGCGGCTTCCCGACGATCTTCTTCAGCCTCGGCAGCATGTAGCTGAGGAACTCTGGGCTCCTCCCGACCATGTTCTCCACGAAGCGGCTCTGGCTCTCGTGTATGCCGTAGCTGGCACTGGCTCCGATCGGCTGGTACATCCATTTGTGGGGGTAGTTCTGGTCGTAGATGCCGTGGCCGCCCTCGTGCATCACGCTGAAGAGGCTTGAGACCCACCTGTCCTCGTGGTAGTGGGTCGTGATGCGGACGTCGTCGTAGTAGCCAGTAGTGAAGGGGTGCTCGGTCTCATCGAGGCGCCCCCCCGCGTTGGGGCTCTTGGTGTCGTAGCCGATGAAGTCCATCGCGGCATCGCTGATTTTGCGCTGCACATCGATGGGAACCGGCCTCGTGATGAGTGACTTGTCCGGCATGAAGCCCGACGCCTCAATCTTCTTTAGCACGCTGATGAGTCCTTCACGCATCCCAGAGAAGACCTTCGAGATCCTGTCCGCCGTCATCTTCGGCTCGAAGGCGTCGATGAGGGCGTCGTACGGGGTCTTGGTCCCCTTGACCTCCATGAGGATGTCAGCCGCCTTCTTCCTGAGCTCTATCATCTTCTCGAGATCGGGCTTGAACATACTGTAATCCTTCGCGGCCTTCGCCTTCTTCCAGACGCCTACGGCTATGGTCCGCTGCCTCTCGGTCTCGAAGACCAGCTGCTCGGGCAGCTTAGCCTCCTCGTTGTACGCCTTCCGGGAGAGGTACACGTTCCTCCTCTGCACCTGATCCAGGCTGGCATAGCCGGGGTCCTTCTCAATCGCGTCGAGCAACTTCTCGTTCTTGGGGTCGGCCAGCATCTTGTGGCCTATGACCCCCAGGAGGGCGAGCTGCTGGCTTCGGAGGCTCAGCCCCCTCGGCGGCATCTTCGTCTCCATGTCCCAGGAGACGATTCCGGCCGCAGACTGGAGTACCAGGAGCTCCTTCGCACCTGCCAACATCTCATCATAAAGCTTCTTCACCGAAGAATCCGTGGATACCATAAGCATCTAAAATCAACATAGCCACATTCTCTTTATCCTTTTCTAAAGATTGGCCTCCCGGAAGCTGCGGAACTTGAAGAAGCTATTTATAGACGATACAAAATCGTACAAAAAGGTACAAAAAAAATACGAAAAAGTACCAAAAAGTACACCTTCCGGACAGTTCCGAGGCGCCTTTCAAGATAAGGAGTGTTTCTGAGGCTTGGAAAAAACGTAGGGGGGGTCTATTCCTCCTCATAGATATAAGGGTTGAACGCGGAGATTAGGATGGTCACGATGTATAAACCGACACTAAAGGACATACTGGCCGCGAGGAAGAGGATTCAGCCATATCTGTTGAAGACCCCCCTGCGCGAGTACGACGCCTTATCGGAAGCGGTAGGCTGCGAGGTCTACGTCAAGCACGAGAACCACCAGCCCACGGGGGCATTCAAGATAAGGGGGGGCATCAACCTCGTCAGCCAGCTCAGCGCCGAGGAGAGGCGGCGCGGCGTCGTCACCGCCTCGACAGGCAACCACGGCCAGTCAATCGCACTGGCGTCCAGGATGTTCGGGGTGAGGGCGATCATCTGCGTACCCAGGAACCCCAACCCGGACAAGGTCCGCGCCATAAGGAGCTTCGGGGCCGAGATAGTCGAGGAGGGGAAGGACTTCGAGGAGGCGAAGTGGAACGCCGAGAGGCTCGCCAAGGAACACGGGTACAGGTACGTTCACAGCGGGAACGAACCCCACCTCATAGCGGGCGTAGGCACGATCGCCCTCGAGATTATGGAGGATCAGCCAGACCTCGACGCCGTCATCGTACCAGTAGGCGGCGGCTCTGGCGGGGCGGGCATCTCGACCGCCTACAAGGCGGCGTCGCCTGGAACCAAGGTGATAGGCGTACAGGCGGAGAACGCGCCAAGCGTCTACCTGAGCTGGAAGAGCGGCAGGATGGAGACCACGGAGGCGGTGAACACCTTCGCAGACGGCCTCGCCACGAGGCGGCCATTCGAGCTACCACTGGAGATAATGAGGGAGAACCTCGACGACTTCGTGCTCGTCTCAGAGGAAGAGATGAAGGACGCGATAAGGCTCTACGTCGACAAGGCCCACACGATAGCGGAGGGGGCAGGGGCCGCGTCCCTGGCGGCGGCGATCAAGATGCGCGAGAGACTGAGAGGGAAGAGGGTCGGCGTCATCCTCAGCGGCGGCAACCTCACATCCGCCATGCTACGCGAGATACTGGGGTAGGTGTCACCATTGCTCGAGGATCTGGTCAGGCGGGCGACAGAGAAGCTGAGGGGGAGAGAGGCCGCTAGGGATGAGGTCCTTGGCCGCGCCAGGCGGGCTAGGATGCTATCCAAGCAGGCGATACTGCTGATCCACAACGACGCTCAGGAGAAGGCATCCGCGAACCTAGAAGAGGCGAGGAGACTGTTCTCAGACGCCAAGCCCCACATAGACCAGTACCCCGAGCTCAACTACTACGAGGATGTCGAGGCCGCATTCGAGGAGTACGCCGAAGCCGCCATACTACTCCGTCTGAAGGTCAAGAAAACCTACCCGGATCCGGAGGACATAGGCGTCGACTTGACAGGTTACCTGCTTGGCCTCTGCGACGTCCCCGGAGAGCTCCGTAGGGAGGCCCTTGACGAATTGAGGAAAGGCGATTTCGAGGCGGCCGAAGCCTACCTGAAGCAGATGGAGGAGATCTACCTCAACCTCGTCTCCGTTGAGGATGCGTCCCTGCTTCTGAAGGGGCTGAGGAGGAAGCTCGACATCGCGAGGGGGGTCATCGAGAACACGAGGGCGGAGCTGACGGCTGAAGCTGGTAGGCGGAGGCTTAACGAATCAGTGAGTCGGTTATCAAAGAAAATTGACAAGCCCTGATCCTCAAGCCTTAAATTTCACCCGCCCCCAATCCCTTTTAGCTAGACAGGAAGAATGGGACTATTGTGTATGATAGTCGAAGCCTGAACGCGTTCAGACGCCCTTGTCTAGCTGAGAGAGAGTTTCTGGAGGAGAACTGGTATGAGCCCAGACGGTGATGGGATAGTCTTCTACGACACGATGTCCAGGGCAAAACGCCCCTTCGAGCCTATTGAGCCCGGGAAGGTTGGGATGTACGTCTGCGGCCCCACCGTTTACGGCGACCCCCACATAGGCAACTTCCGCACCTTCATAGTGGGCGACATAATCCGTCGCTGGCTAGAGTACAGGGGCTACGACATCTTCATGATAATAAACCTCACCGACATCGACGATAAGACGATCAGGGACTCGGCCAAGGAGGGGGCCTCCCTAAAGGAGTTCACGGACCACTACATCGGGTCTTTCTTCAGGGGGGTGGACCTTCTCAGCCTGAGAAGGAGCACCACGTATCCGAGGGCTACGGAATACATCCCCCAGATGATAGAGTTCATTGAGGCACTTCTGGAAAAGGGCCTCGCTTACGTCGCAGAGGATGGCGTCTACTTCGACGTAGACAAGTTCCCTGGCTACGGTAAGCTGAGCGGGATCGACGTGACGAAATTAAAAACAACGGAGAGGATGGCGAAGGACGAGTACAAGAAGGAGGCGGTGCACGACTTCGCCCTGTGGAAGGCCTCCACACCCGACGAGATAAAGAGGGGCATCTACTACGAGTCGCCGTGGGGGAAGGGCCGACCTGGCTGGCACATAGAGTGCAGCGTCATGATCCGGAGCCTCCTCGGCGACACGATCGACATCCATGTAGGCGGCGAGGACCTCGTTTTCCCGCACCACGAGAACGAGATCGCCCAGTCCGAAAGCCTGACGGGCAAGCAGTTCGTCCGCTACTGGATGCACGTTCGCCACCTGATGGTCAACGGGAGGAGCATGTCCAAGAGCCTGGGCAACTACGTCTCATTCGACGAAGTCGTCTCCAAGTTCGGCGTGGAGGCCTACAGGTACTTCCTGCTATCGGTCCACTACCGCAGGCCGCTGGACTACACGGAGGCTACCATCGAGATCGCTAGGAACTCCGCCGCACGTCTCGAGAACACACTCGACCTTGTAGAGGCCACCTTCAGAGGCCCAGATACGAACCTCGACTACGGAGAGGAGGAGAAGAAGCTGCTCGAGGAGGTGAGGCAACACGTCGACGCGTTCGAGGCGGCTATGGACAACGACCTCGACAGCCACGCGGCCCTCGACTCGCTTCATGCACTCTCCGGGGCGATCAACGGCTATATCGCCGCGCGCTGCGATGTTGAGCCTGCGATGGGCGCTAACAGGGGGGTCCTCCTCAAGGCCTACATGTCATACAGAAACCTCCTCGACGTGCTCGGCCTGTTCGAGAGGAGGAAGGGTGGGGAGGACGAGTTGGCGGCTGGGCTAATAAAGGCCATGATCGATCTTAGGAACCGGCTTAGGGCCGAGAAGAAATACGCCCTATCTGATGAGGTGAGGGACACGCTCTCGGGGCTCGGGGTCGTCCTGTCGGACACCGGCGGGAGGACGACCTGGAAGCTCAAGAAGAGCTGATCATAAAACGCCACGGACATAAGGACCAAGCCCCCTCCCTAGATCGTGGATCAATCCCTCGACCTCTACGCCGCCATCAGGGAGTTGATCTCCCAGGTGCCAGAGGGGATGTCGGCTACGCCCCTGGCCCTCGCATTGGCGCTCGGCGACGAGATCGCTGAGAGAGCGGTTGTGGAATCTCTCCAGAGACCCGACATGGCTGATCTGCGAAGTAGAGTGTCCATCAAACCTGAGACAGATGAGTTCAAGGATTTCACTACCGATAAGCCTCTTCAGCGACTCGTGCGACTCCAAGAGGCTGACGCGAGGTCAATCATACAGGAAGACCTCTTTGGTTCCATAAACCTCGTGGCAGGGATTGACATCGCATACGATGGCGACGACGCCTTCGCAGCCTGCGTGGTCGTGGATAGAGACGCGAGGGTCGTTGAGAGAGGATATTTCAAATCGAGGGTGAGGTTCCCCTATATCCCATCATACCTTTCATTCAGGGAATCCCAGCCTTCGATATGCGCGGCCAGGAGGGTCAGTAGCTTCGACATCCTTCTGGTGAACGGCCACGGCGTGGCGCACCCACGTGGCTGTGGCCTCGCCTCTAAGATCGGCCTGGAATTGGGTGTTGCAACGATCGGCGTCGCGACCGGGATGCTCATCAAGGACGCGAGGTCGGCAGGGTCCTCTCCTTATCTTATGCTCGATGGACGGCCGGTCGCCGCCAGGCTGGAAACCCAGCGGAAGCCGATCTACGTATCCGTGGGGCACAGGGTTCGCCTGCATACTGCTTTGAAGATTGTCGGTGAACTCATGTCCGGTAGTGGCCTACCCGAGCCCCTGAAGGCCGCCCACAGGGAAGCCTCGAGGTACAGGCGCCTCGATGTCGCGCCCCTCTAAGTCTTTATTTTCTCAAAGACCATGAAGATACGAGTGTCTTCAATGGGTGGATGGTCCGCCTCTAAGCGGTTCGCGGTCGACTGGCTAAATGGCCAAGTCGCTGATATGGGCAAGATGAGCGACACCATCTTCGGCTACGCGGAACCTGGCCTCAGGGAGTACAAATCAGCGAAACTACTCGTCGACTACCTGAGGAGTCAGGGCTTCAGCGTAGAGGAGGGCGTCTCGGAGATGCCCACGGCCTTCATGGCAGAATGGGGAGGGGACGGCCTCATCATCGGCTTCTTCGCTGAATACGACGCCACGCCGGGGCACTCACAGAAGCCTGTCCCATGGGACGAGCCGGCCGTTCCATACGGACCGGGATTCACGGATGCACACAACATGCTCGGCGTCGCTTCATGTTTCGCAGCGACTGCCCTGAAGAAGGCCTCAGAGGAACATAAGATTCCAGTCAAGATCAGGCTTCTCGGCACACCTGCCGAGAAGCTCTGCGTAGGCAAGCCGTATATGGCCCGTGACGGCCTCTTCGACGGCATGGACGCGCTCCTCGCCTGGCATCCGGGCGGACCGACGACTGTCCTGGGCGAGGTCTGGCCCCTAGCCTACAAGAGTATGCTCTTCAACTTCGAGGTTGAGAAGGCGGCAGGCGGTCAGAGCGGAGACGTCAGCTACCCTGGTGCCCTCGACGCCGCCGTGCTGATGTATAACAACGTAAACACGATGAAGGAACACATGGTCGCGCTGATGCGGAGGGGTGGGAGCATAAACGAGTTCTTCATGACGGGCGGTCAGTGTACAGTATCGACCCCAGAGTTCAGTCAGGTCGTATACGCGTGGAGGACGAACAGCCTCGCGGACCAGGAGGCGATCAGCGGGGTCGTCGAGAGGTGCGCAAGGGCCGCCGCCCTCGCCACGGAGTGCAGCGTCGAGCCGCGCCTGATCACGGCCGT
>CAZYUK010000034.1:0-9759 GCA_964650675.1 uncultured Candidatus Bathyarchaeia archaeon | reverse complement strand
TGTGAAGTTCGGGCAGGCCCTAGCCTTCGTAGATATAGAGGCCGGGAAGCTGCTCGCGGGCAACCCCTCGTTGTTCGACGAGCCCGGGCTCGCCGAGTACAGACACTACCTCGAAAGGCTGCTGTCGAGGGTTCCCTACATGCTATCCGAGGCCGAGGAGAGGCTCATAATCGCGAAGGACAAGAACGGCATCAACGCTTGGTCCCAGCTCCAGGGCGACTGGCTCAGCACGAGGATGTTCGACATCGAGGTCGACGGCGTGAGGAAGAGGATGAGCTACGGCGAGATCATAGGCCTCTACGAGAATCCTGACAGAGAACTGAGGAGGACGGCCAACAAGGTCGTATACGAGTGCCTCGGGAGGGACGACATCGTATGGGCGACCGCTTTGAGGTCTGTGTGCGCCGATCACCTCCAGATATGCGAGCTCAGGAAGTACCCGAGCCCAATGACCCAGAGCCTCGTCGACAATGACGTCGACCAGGAGACCATAGATAGCCTGATGCGGACAATAGAGGCAAACGTCGGCCTCTACCGCAGATACCTCAAGCTCAAGGCCCGCCTGATGAGGCTGAAGAAGCTAGCTAACTGGGACATCACCGCGCCCCTGCCCAACATCCCGTCGAAGGAGTACGCCTGGGATGAGTCTAGGAGGATCGTCACGGAATCATACAGGGCCTTCGATGAGGAGGTCGGGGGCTGGATAGAGGAGATGTACGAGAGGAGGCATATAGATGGTGAGCCGAGGGTCGGGAAGAGTTCGGGCGCCTTCTGCTCCCGGTGGCTATCAGGCAGGAGCGCGTATGTCCTCCAGACATTCAACGGCAAGAGGACAGATGTCAACACGCAGGCACACGAGCTGGGCCACGCTGTCCACGACTACCTCGGCAGCAGGTACCAGCGGCCGAGCAACTTCGAGATAGGCATGTGCATAGCCGAGTGCGGGAGCAACCTCGGGGAACTCCTGCTCACAGACAGACTCCTCTCCACGGCGGGATCTAAAGAGGAGAAGCGGGCAATACTGGCCGGCGTCCTCGACAGCTTCGGCATGACCGCCTTCCAGGTATCTGCGCGGGTATTCTTCGAGCAGAGCCTATACGACGCCATCAAGGCCGGGAAGTTCCTGGACGGAGAGACGGTTTCGCGTCTATGGGTCGCCGGCAGGGACAAGATATACGGCGACGCTGTCGAGTGGCTACCGGAGATGAAGTGGGAGTGGACGATGAAGCCCCACTACTACATCCCCAACTTCAGGTTCTACAACTACCCCTACGTCTTCGCCAAGCTCTTCACCTTCGCGCTCTACAGGCTGTACAGGGAGCAGGGAAGGGCTTTCGTGCCGAAGCTGAAGGCGATCCTCGCCGCCGGCTCAAGCAAGTCTCCCGCTCAACTTGCGGTCGGGCTGGGCTTCGACATAACCACCCAGGGGTTCTGGGAGAAGGGGATGAGGCAGGCAGAGGAGTTTATAGACCAGCTGGAGGCAACCCTCTAGGCCCCATTTCCTCAAGATCCGCATCGATGCTCAGGCAATGAGGCTAGGTGATCCTGCCGCAGTGGTAGGTCCAGTCGCCGGGGTAGACGGTTGGCTGGTACCTCGTGTCGAAGATCACCGACCTGTAGGGCGCTCGAAGCTCCTCGATGACCCTGCCCGCCGTATCCTTCAGGATGCCGAGGCGCGTGCCCTCACCTACGACGGCCCCCAGCTCGCAGGTGTTATAGAGGACGCCGCCGTGGGCTGTCTTGGGCCAGCTGCTGCCGTCAGAGACGAGCTGCTCGGAGTCCTGCCCGACCGGCTCCTCCTGGATCATCCCGTAGCCTATGAGGATATTTTTGACACCTTGGACGCCTGTCGTGATCATGTCTTCCCAGAGCCTGCCGCCTCCCCCGAGCTCGGGGCCCAGGCAGGGGATGCCCTCAAGTCCAGTCTGTATCGATAGGCTGCCCATCATGGAGGGGTGGGCGTTCACGCCGCCGAGCACAGGCACGCCCTGACCGAAGAGCCTGTAGAGCCTCCTCACCTCCTCGCCGACGAGCCTGTCCGTCTCCGGGGTCCCCCTCGCGTGGATGTACCTGGCCATGAAGGCTCTGCCCCCCTCGTGGAGGTCGAGGACCAGGTCCGAGCCGAGGATGACCTCCCTCCATAGGGCGGCGGCGATCCTCTCCATGAGCAGTCCCTTCGGGTCGCCAGGCCAGACCCTGTTCATGTTCAGGTTCTCGTAGCCGATCTCAGGCGGCGTCTCCCGGCCCGCCGTGTTGAAGGCGAGGGGATTCGAGACGGGGACGGCGATGACCGAGCCCGAGAGGCTTCCGGCGTCGAGGCCGTTCATAACACTGTTCGCGATCTCCATTCCGCTGTACTCGTCGCCGTGCTGGGCGCCTAGGATGGAGACTCTGGGCCCTTCTCCCCTCCCGACGGTTGCCCTCGTCCTCAGCCCGATGGGTGTCCCATCAGGGTACTCTGCCGCCTTGACATCGAGAATGGTGGACTCACCTGATTCTACTCGCCTGCCGAACAGGGTCAGCGTCATGGATGACCCTATGATCAGGCGGCGATAAAAGGGTGCGACCCCCTCGACGATCTTATAACGCCACGGGCCGAATCTCATCCAACATGGCTGAGAGGGGCAAGGTCGCAGACCTTATAAGGTGGCACCTGGAGAGGCGGCCGCTAATGAGGGCTGTGGATGTGTACAAGCTGCTCTTTCAGGGGGTCTTCGGGGTCAGCCACATCCTCAAGCCCGAGGCTTGGGCCTACCTCCAGGAGGAGGCGGCGAGGCTGAACCTCTCGGAGCAGCCCGGGGACCCCCTCTGCGAGGACATCTCGGTTGACGGCTCGGTCGTCAGGGTCAACCTCCGCCCCTACCTTAAGAGGGGGCTTGGCCTCGAGAGGCTGTTCGACGCTATGAAGGAGACGAGGCTCAGGGAGGGGAAACCCGCCGCCTTCCTTCTGCAGTGGAACGCCTTCGTCAACCTCGTCAGGGGGAGGGAGCTCCCTTTCAGCCTCGTCGAGGTCGAGAGGCTCGACAGGGAGCTCAACAGGGTCAGCCCTCAGCCCAGGCACCACTCGAAGGAGTACAAGGATGCCTACAAGCCCGCGTACAGGGTTGTGAGGCGGAGGACTGTCGAGAGGATCATAGGCGCCTAGCCGGCGCTTCTGTTAAAAACAACCTCACCCCAACAATATAGGATGCGTTTTGTCGGAGAAGGTTAAGAAGGCGGCGCTGAAGTGGGTCGAGGCCAACAAGGGGCGGCTGATCGAGGTCAGCGACGCCATCTGGGGGTACGCGGAGCTCGGGCTCATAGAGCATAAATCCTCAAAGCTCCTCGGGGACGAGCTTGAGTCGCACGGCTTCAGGGTGGAACGCGGTGTCGCGGGGATGCCCACGGCCCTCGTAGCCTCCTACGGCGAGGGGAAGCCTGTCATCGGCGTCATGGGCGAGTACGACGCCCTCCAGGGCGTCTCCCAGAAGAGGCTGCCCGTCAAGGAACCCCTCGTTGAGGGCGGCTCGGGCCATGGCTGCGGCCACAACATTCACGGGACGACTGCCCTCGCCGGAGCCCTGGCCGTCAGACACGCGATGGAGGGGCAAGGCCTGAGGGGCACGATCAGGTTCTACGGCTGCCCGGCCGAGGAGAGCGGCAGCGGAAAGGTCTGGATGGTCCGGGACGGGGTCTTCGACGGCGTTGACGCCGTCCTCAGCCACCACCCGGGGGCGATGAACTACGGTCCAATGGGCAGCAGCCTGGCGAACAACAGCGTGAAGTTTCACTTCTACGGTAAGACGAGCCACGCAGCGGGTAGCCCCGAGCAGGGGAGGAGCGCGCTCGACGCGGTTGAGCTGATGAACATAGGCGCAAACTACCTGCGCGAGCACATCGTTCAGGACGCCCGCTTGCACTACGTCATCGAAGAGGGGGGAGGACAGCCAAACGTCGTTCCCGATTATGCCAGAAGTTGGTATCTGATCAGGGCGCCTGAGAGGGACCAGGTCGACCAGATATATGCGCGCGTCATCAAGATCGCGGAGGGAGCCGCCATGATGACCGAGACGAGCCTCAAGGTAGAGTTCATTAAGGCTGTCTACAACAAGCTGCCTAGCAAGACGCTCAGCGGCCTCGTGTCTGAGAACATGAGGCTGATAGGGGCGCCCGAGTATACGGCGAAGGAACTGGAGTTTGCCAAGGAGATCGCGGAGCAGATAACGCCGGAGTCGAAGAGGGAGCAGCTCCGGAAGTCGAAGCGGCCTGGCTGGGAGCAGCTGATGGACACGCTGCTCGACTGGAGCTTCCCCGACGCCTGGGATGAGGGGGAGGTGAGCCACGGCTCCACCGACGTCAGCGACGTCAGCTGGATGGCCCCCACGATGGAGTTCTCCACGACGACATGGGTCCTCGGCACACCCGGCCACCACTGGATGAACGTCGCCCAGGCGGGCACAGGCGTCGGCCACAAGAGCCTAATATTCGCCTCGAAGGTGATCGCGGCCTCGGTCGTGGACCTGCTGACGAAGCCGAAGCTCCTCGAGGAGGCGTGGGATGAGCACAGGAAGAGGACTATGGGGAAGAAGTACGTCTCGCCCCTGCCGCCAGACGCGAAGCCGCCCCTCGGCATGTGGGGGAAGTGAGGGCAGGCCCCTAGCAAGAAGCCCAGGGTCGATAGGTTAGAGGCTGTACGTCTCCCCGGCCTTCATTATTTTCACATTCGTCTTGCCGGCGGCCTCGACCCTCCTCTTGAAGGCCTCGGGGTCCTTGCCCCACGTGTGCATCGGGATGGCCGTCTTCGGGTTCACAGTGATGGTCGCCTCGGCTGCCTCCTCCATGTCCATCGTGTATGTTCCTCCGCTGGCGACGAGCATCAGGTCGACCCCCTTGAGGTCCTTCATCTCTGGGATGAGGTCCGTGTCGCCTGTGTGGTAGACGGTCTTGCCCTCGGCCCTGATGAGGTATCCGACGCCGAGTCCCTTGGGGTGGAACGGGACGCCGGGGCTCCTGAACCTCTTGTGGTTGTAGGCGTCGACGGTCTCTATCTCGATTTCCCCGATCTTCGTTTTGCCGCCTGGCTTCAGGCTCTTCACCTTCGTCCCTATCTTCGCTGCGCAGTCGGCCGGGGCGATTACGACTGTGCTGGGGCCCATCGCGGCCTTGATCTTGTTCGGCTTGCAGTGGTCGTCGTGGGAGTGGCTTATCAGCACGATGTCGGCCTTCTCCTCGTACTCTCCCTCGTAGGGGTCGATGTAGATCGTCTTGCCGTCGGCCTTGAGCTTCCAACTCGCGTGGCCAAGCCATTTAAGCTCCAACTAAAAACACCCGTAAGATGTGTGTCCTAGAAGCCTTATCTAATTTACTTCTATCCTCCACTGGCACGCTTGTCGTGGCGGTGAGGGTAGCAGGTCGACATGACCCGTCGACGGGATTACTGTTATGGTTGTCGCGTCGTCTCCGGCCTCGACTCGTGGGCCGTGAGGAAGAGGAGGCCTAGTGTGAGGCGTAGGGCTCCTGCGACGAGGAGTCCGGTGCTTATACCGGCGTACCCCGTGGTGGCTATGTAAGGCTGGGCGATGGCGCCCGTGACGGAGGAGCCTATGAAGGTCGAGACGCCTACGGTGGTCATGCTGGCGGCGAGGTAAGTGGCGCGGAGCCTCGGCGTCGCGAGGTCGATCACGTACGTGGATTGTCCGCTGAGCCAGGCCGCCAAGGCGACGCCGATGAAGGCCTCGACGGCGACTATCTGGGTCCAGTCGGAGGCGAAGGCGTAGACGAAGCAGGATGATGCCAAGGCGGCCCGGCTGAAGACGATGACAGGCCGGCGCCCCACCCTGTCCATGAGCTTGCCGACGGCCCTCTGGCTGAGGGCGTTGCAGGCGAGGTTTGCCGCGGCGGCGAGGGCGACCTGCCAGACCGTCATCCCAAGCTTCCCGACGGTGATGAAGGAGGAGAACGGCATCGCGGTGGCAGAGCCGACGCCGAAGATGAAGCTCAGTAGGATGAAGCGCCTCAGCCTTCTATCTTCGAGGATCAACCCGAGCTCCAGCTTGCCCCTGCTTCCGCTGGGTGGCTTCTCCTCAGTGAAGGCGACGAGAAGCGCCGATAGGAGGCTCGCCGCCGAGGCGAGGACCAGCAGGGTCGAGAACGACGCCTTTGACATCGGCCCGCCCTGGCTTAGGGTCATCAGCAGCGCGGTGGCCGTCGCCGCGAACCCTCCGACCTGGGCGACGCTGTTTATCCAGCCGATGATGGCCCCGCGCCTCGCCTCGCCGGCGTAGTCGCCGAGGAGGCTCCCCCAGGCGGGGGTCGCCATGGAGGTGAATAGGCTGACGGCGATGACGAGGGGGAGTAGCCACGAGGGGGCGTCGACGAGGACGAGGGCGGCGAGGGCCGCCGCGTTCAGGAGCCGGCCTGCCGCTATCACCCTCCGCTTCCCTAGGCTGTCCGCGACTCGGCCGAAGACCATCTGGGGGAGGTTGAGGCTCAGCTGCCTTGAGCCGTTTATCAGCCCGGCCTCGGCGACCGAGGCGCCTGCGGCGACGGCGATGGTCCCTATGAACCTGTCTATCATGGTGTCCGAGAAGGACTGGGCGACGCCAGTCGCGGCCAGGGCCACGGAGGTTCTCAGCGGCTCCTCGTCCTCCTCCATGGGTTCAGTCCTCACCGCGCCGGTATTAGGGGGTGTCGATGGTCGAGCAATCTTTTAATCCTGATCGGCTTCTAACTATCTTCGCCGTGCGGGGGTTCCCGAGTGGCCAAAGGGGTCAGGCTTAGGACCTGATGGTTAGTCCTCCGTGGGTTCGAACCCCACCCCCCGCACCTTTCTTGTCGTGCGTGCGCGTGGGGGGGGAGGGGGTGGTAGTCGTCGTCGCCACGTTTTTTCGTTTTCAGGTTCCTTTTTTGGATCGGAGGATTTTCCCGGGTCTCCGGGCGGCGACTACCGGAGTGTAGTGGTCGCCGCGGCGGGGGTGGCGAGGTGGTATGCGATGGTGTGGTCAGGGAGGGTTCACGGAGGAAAGATGGCGGCAGGAACGTCGTACGCCTCAAAGGGATTGGATGTAGCCTTGGAGGGCTATTGACCGTTTCTCCTCGTTTGAAGTGTCGGGTGACTGCGGCTGAAAAGGCGCCATTCTGTTGAAGGATTCGTAATCTGTTGGAGGGGTCAGGCTTGAGACCTGATGGTTAATCCTCCGTGGGTTCGAACTCTACCCCCCGTACCAACTTATGGAACAAGTTCATTTCAAATGGCTTCGATTTCCTCAATGGTTTTACCGATGTCATGAATTAGTTTAATATTGGGATCGAGGTAGGGATAATCGATGGACAGGACTTCTGAGAACGGCGCACTCCTGACCGAAGATGACCGGGCGCTTCTTCTGAGGGTGAGCTCGCTCCTCGAGGAGGTCGTCGAGACCCTCGACATACTGAAGGACGAAGAGGCGATGAGGGCCATCCTAGAGGCTGAAGAGGACCTGAAGGCCGGTAGGGTCAGGGGCTACGACGAATTCATCGGGGAGCTGAAGAAGTCTGGCGAAATATAGGATCGAGGTCACGCAGAGCTTCGAAAGGGACTTCCGCAGGCTCGGGAAACCCCTGAAAAGGAGACTGGATCGCGTCATCAGGGATATCGAGACCAGCCCTCACTCGGGCAAGCCCCTGAGGGGAGAGCTTTCAGGTAAATGGAGCCTGAGGATAGGGGATTACAGGATAATCTACAGGATAGATGAAGATGATAAAATTTTAACGCTATTAAGGGTAGGGCACAGAAAAACAGTGTATAAGTAATCCTCCAAGCGACGAAAGGGGTAGGCTTAGGACCTGATGGTTAGTCCTCCGTGGGTTCGAACCCCACCCCCCGCAACTTTTCACAAACCCTACGCACTTTTAGGGGGCACTTTCGTTTCCTGAATATCTCGGCTTATCCCACGTGGCGAAGCCCTCCCGCTTCCTCAAACCCTCCGCTATGAACCTCATCCTCTCCTATTACGCGCGCTTCGCTTCTCATGAAATTGGAGTTAATGGGTCCACTTGGGGCTCGTGTAGTAGACCTTCGGCGTCTGGACGTTGAGAGGCGGCTCCCCCTTCGCAACCCTGAGGACGTTCCACACAGCTGTCTCCCTCATCTCGACCATGATCCCCGGAGTGCTGCCGATGTGCGGCACCAGGGAGACGTTGTCCAGGCTCCTAAGGGGGCTGTCCTTGGGCAGTGGCTCAGTCTCGTAGACGTCGAGGCAGGCACCGCTGATCCTTTTCTCCTGCAGGACCTTGATCAAAGCCTTCTCGTCCACGACGGGGCCGCGGGCGCTGCTGACGAAGATGGCCGTGGGCTTCATGAGCCGGAGCAGCTTCTCGCCAATCATGTGCCGCGTCTCGTCGTTGAGGGGCACGTGGACCGTCACGATGTCAGACTCCCTGAACAGGGTCTCCATGTCCACGAGCCTGGCGTTGAACTGCTGTGCCCTCGCCTCAGTGATGTAGGGGTCGCAGGCCAGCACCTTCATGTTGAACGCCTGAGTCGCGAACTGGGCCATCCTGCTGCCTATGTTCCCGAGGCCGACGATGCCGATTGTGCTGCCCCTGATCTCGACCTGCCGCTCCACCTCGACGCGGCCCCAGCCTCCCTCCCTCATGAGGCGGTTGTGGGCCCCTATCCTCCTGGCCATGTCCAGTATCATGCCGAAGTCCAGCTCGACGACGCTGTTGGCGTTGACCCCGGCGACGTTGCAGATGATGACGCCCTTGGCTGCGGCTGCTGCCTCGTCGATGTACTCGAAGCCGACGCTCGTCGTCTGGATCATCTTCAGCTTCGGGGCCGCGCCTATGACGGCGGCGGTGATTGGGCCTCCTGTGATGATGACTTCTACGCCCCCCACCTTATCGATTAGCTGCTTCTCCTCACCTGAGAGAGCCACCTCAACGGTGGCGTGCCTTCTAAGTTCCTTGAGCCTCTCAGAACTTTCGATGTCCTGGGCCCAGCGCCCAGCCACGAACATTACCTTCACTCTTCACCACTCCATTATTACTTCTGTTTTATTCCTTCTACACTCCGCTTCAACTTCTCAAGGGTAAACCCTGGGTCCTTGTAGATCCGGGTCTGCGATGACTCCGCCTCAAGGAGCCTCGTAGCCCGCTCAAGGACCTCCACTATCTTGGAGGCGGGGAACTTGACCGCCCCGTGCATGTCCATGTGAACCATGTCCCCCGGCATGACTGTCATGCCGCCCACCGTGACGGGCACGTCGACCGCCTTGACCATCAAGTCCCCGTGGCCCGGCGTCACGCCCGTCGCGGAGTACTGGAAGTTCATCGGCCTGATGGCGTCGATGTCCCTCATGGGGCCGTTCGTGATCACGCCTACGACGCCGAGCGCCTTGTACTGCGTGGTCATCATCTCGCCGAAGAGACCAACCCTGCCGGCCAGCTCGGGCGGGAACTGCTGCTCAGCGACGAGGATCGTTAGCTTCCTGGTCCCATCTATGTGCTCGGCCAGCGCCCACCTGCTCATGCCCGTGTACTTCTCCGACTTCTCGCAGAAGACCGCGGTGGAGACGTACCCGACCCTGGGCCCCAGCTCAGGGTACATACACTTGATGGTCTGATCCGTGTACCATGCACCATACCACGCGTCGTAGAGCTTCATGCAGTTCTCGGAGCGCGGGTACGTCGCCACGACGTTGCTGATGGTCGGCGTGTCGATCTTCTCGAGCTTCTCGATGATCTCCTTCTCGGCGGGCGTCATGCTTGATCCCTCAAGCAGTCAATACGATATAATAG
>CAZYUK010000033.1:2509-10015 GCA_964650675.1 uncultured Candidatus Bathyarchaeia archaeon | reverse complement strand
ACCCGATCACGCCGCAGACCATCATAGTCGAGCGCTTCAGCGAGTACGTCGCTGATGGTCAGGTTCACAGCGAGTTCGTCGCCGTGGAGTCTGAGCACAGCGCCCTCAGCAGCTGCATAGGGGCAGCCGCCGCGGGCGCCAGAGCCTACACGGCGACGGCGGCGAACGGGCTGGCGCTGATGTGGGAGATGACCTACATCGCCTCCGGGGTGAGGCTGCCAATCGTCATGTCTGTGGTTAATAGGGCGCTCAGTGCGCCGCTGAACATCCACAACGACCACAGTGACTCGATGGGTGCGAGGGACAGTGGCTGGATCCAGATCTACTGCGAGAACAGCCAGGAGGTCTACGACGCCCACGTCGAGGCGTGGAGGATCGCGGAGCACGAGGACGTCTTGCTGCCGGTGATGATCTGCTTCGACGGCTACACGATCAGCCACACGATGGAGAACGTGATGACCCTGCCCGACGAGGACGTGAAGGGTTTCGTCGGCAAGCGGGGGTTCATCAAGGTGCAGGGCCACCTCGGCGAGGCTGAGCTCAGGCTGGACCCCGGATGCCCCATCTCCATGGGCCCGGTAGACCTCCAGGACTTCTACTTCGAGCACAAGGTCCACCAGATGGAGGCCATGGATGAGGCCCTGAAGGTGATACCGACAGTCGACAAGGAGTACGGCGCGTTATCGGGCCGGAATTACAGCCATGTCCACCCATACAGGATGGACGACGCCGAGGTCGCCATCCTCGGACTCGGATCGGCTATGGGGACGACAAGGGCGGTCGTAGACGAGCTCAGGGGCGAAGGCGTGAAGGCGGGCATGGTGAAACTGCGCACCTTCAGGCCGTTGCCAGCCGCCGATCTGATGAAGGTGGCAGGAGATGCGCCGGTGCTCGGAGTCATAGAGAAGGACCTGAGCTTCGGCGCGGTGGGCAGCCCGCTCTACGAGGATGTGAGGGCAGCCTTCTACGGCGCGGGTTCGAAGCCGCTGGTCGCGAATTACGTCCACGGCCTCGGCGGCAGGGATACTTCGATGGCGATGATCAGGGGCATCTACGAGGATCTGCTTAAGATCAAGAGGAAGGGCAGGGTGGATAAGACGATGAACTACGTGGGGTTGAGGGAGTGATGCAGATATGAGCCAGATCACCTTAAAGGATATGGCGGCGAAGCCGGACCTACTGTGCCCTGGGGCCAGGCTCTGCGCAGGCTGCGACGAGTCGATCATCGTCAGGATGGTCCTGAAGGCGACGAGAGGGCCCACGATAGTGACGAACGCCACAGGATGCCTGGAGGTGGCCACCAGCATCTTCCCCTACACATCATGGGACGTCCCGTGGATACACAGCGCATTCGAGAATACGGCGGCGACCGCCAGCGGCATCGAGGCCGCCTACAAGGCGATGAGGAGGAGAGGCGAGGGACCACTCGCGAAGTATCCCCAGCTGGACGTAATAGCCTTCGCCGGCGACGGTGGAACCTACGACATCGGGCTGCAGGCGCTCTCGGGCGCGATGGAGAGGGGACACGACTTCACATATGTGCTCCTCGACAACGAGGCCTACATGAACACAGGCATCCAGAGGAGCGGGGGGACACCGTTCACGGCTGCGACCACGACCAGCCCGGCCGGCCAGGTTATGCCAGGGAAGCTGGAATGGAAGAAGCCGATCGACGACATAATCATAGCCCACGCAATACCCTTCACGGCGACGATCAACGCAGCCTGGCCTTTGGACGTGATGAAGAAGGCGAGGAAGGCGTTCGAGGCCGAGGGGCCCGCGTTCCTCCACGCCCTAACCCCTTGCGCCAGAGGCTGGAGGTACCCGCCTGAGAAGACAATAGCGGTCTCTAGGCTCGCGGTGCAGACATGTGTCCTGCCCTTGTACGAATGCAGGCAGGAGGGTGGCGACGTGGTCTACGAGCTCTCAGCGCCGAGTCTGGCGATAGCGAAGAGGCCCGAGTCGAAGAAGCCGGTCGAGGAGTACCTCCAGATGCAGGGCAGGTTCAGGCACCTGTTCAGGCCTGAGAGGCGCGAGGACCTTCTGAAGGCCCTGCAGGAGGGCATTGACAAGAGATGGGACACCCTCCTGAAGAAGTGCGGGCTCTGACCCCCACATTTTTTTAACCTAAAGAACCCTCTAGCTTCTTGTGTCCGGCTACAGCCCCGTCAGGGACATGCTCTCGAAGCGCATAGCGGGCGAGATAGTCCTATCATCGAATCCTGGGCAGACGATGAGGAAGTGGAGGAGCCTCCTCAACGTCAATCAGATAGAGGTTGCCTACGAGCTTGACCTCTCGCCATCGGTCGTCAGCGACTACGAGACGGGGCGGAGGAAGTCGCCCGGAAGCGGATTCATAAAGCGCTATGTCGAGGCCCTCCTCGACCTTGACGAGAGGCGGGGCGGCAATTACATCAGGCAGTTGGCCAGAATCAGCCCGGACCCAAGCGACGTCTTCATAGACATCAGGGAGTTCATAGCGCCTGTCACAGCCGGCCAGATATGCGACGCAGTCGATGCTGAGGTTCTTACGGGCGAGGATAAACTGGAGTACAGTGTCTTCGGCTACACAGTCGTGGATAGCCTGAAGGCGATCCAGATGCTTTCAGGCCTCGACTTCTACAGGATATTCGGCGCGACGAGCGAGAGGGCCCTCGTCTTCACAGGCGTCAGCAGGGGCAGGTCGCCGATGATCGCCGTGAAGATAAGCCCGTTTAAGCCAAGGATCGTTATCCTGCACGGCGTCAAGGGGAAGATCGATCCCCTCGCCGTGAGCCTGGCGAGCAACGAGGGTATACCACTCGCTATGTCAAGACTCCCGACGGAGGAGAAACTTGTCGACGCTCTCGTCAGGCTGTACAAGTCGAAGATTTAGGCTACTTCATCTTCCCCTCAGATAGGCGAGCAGGATCGAGATCACCGAGATTATGATGAGCAGGGGACTCGTCGCGAAGGTGAAGCCTCTACTCCTGTAGACCCATAGGATGATCCACGGCACCCTCTCGAGGTTCGGGATTACGTGCTCCAGGTATGGGAGGGCGACGAAGATGACACCCAACAATATGAGGAGGACGCCGAAAACCGTGAAGGGATTGATCTCGCCCATCATCCATCACCTTCTAATGGTTCATTTATTAAAGGAGTAGTCTTCTGCCACAAGAATTATAACAGCATCGGACCCCGTATCCCTCGCTCGACGAGGTTAATCCTGATGAGGATCATGATTCTCGGCCCGCCAGGCTCGGGAAAGGGAACTAGGGCACGCATAATTAGCGACATGTATGGTATACCAGTGATCACGACCGGCGACATGCTCAGGGAGGCCGCGGCTCGAGGGACAAGGCTCGGCGCCGTCGCCAAGGGTTACATGGATAGGGGGGAGCTCGTTCCAGACGATATAGTCAACGGCATAGTCGCCGAGCGCCTTCAGAAGGCTGACCTTGAAAAGGGATTCGTACTGGACGGATACCCCAGGAGCGTTGCCCAGGCGGACGCCCTCGATGAGATCCTCGAAGAGGCAGGGATTGAGCTCGACCATGTCGTTGTCGTCGATGTCAAGGATGAAACCATCATAAGCAGGCTCTCGCTCAGGAGGAGCTGCCCCAGGTGCGGTGAGATATACCATTTGAAGAACAAGCCGCCGAGGAGGGATGAGATCTGCGACAGATGCGGTTTCACGCTCATCCAGCGCAGCGATGATGAGGAGGAGGTCATCAGGCGAAGGCTGGAGGTCTACAGGGAGAAGACGCAGCCCCTGATTGAGAGATACGGGAAGAGGGGGCTCATCAGGTTCGTCGACGGCGATATCCCGATAGACGCGATCCCCTCGGAGATGCGCAGGCTCCTAGGCTAGAGCTTGTACCCTATCTTCCTGAGGAAGCCCTTCCGCCACCTTTTCCCTTCCTCATCCTCGACGCCCTTCGGCTTGCAGCCGTCCACGACCCCGAGGAGGCCCCTCCCAAGCTCCGTCTCGGCGACGATGACCTCGATGGGATTCGCTGTGGCCACGAAGATTGTGCAGACCTCAGGCACCACCTTGAGTTGGGTCAGCATGTTGATCGGGTAGGCTCCCCTCAGGAGGATTATGAAGCTATGTCCGCATCCCAGTCGCATCGAGTCGTCGGAGGCGATCTTCTTCAGCTCCTCGTCGTTACCCTCCACCCTCACAAGGCATGCTCCAGAGGCCTCGCTGAATGCGAGGCCGAACCTGACGCCCGGCGCCGATGAGGTCACCGCCTCGTATATGTCCTCGACCGATTTTATGAAGTGGGTCTGGCCGAGGATGATGTTCGACTCGGCCGGCACATCCAGTTTGATGACCTTGAGCTCCATCTCCTATCAATAGAGGCTCTTCCTAGCCGGTTAAAATGGATTGCCTGCCCAGAAACACCTTAAAGAGGCTGTTCAGGCATACTTTTACACATGGCCATGGGCCGTGGGAAGAGGGGAAACGAGCAGGACGGCAAGATCAGGGGGTGGAGCCTCAGCCTAGCCTGGGGCGACCAGCCTGACAGCGTCGCCCCCTATGTGCCCAGCCCCATACCCATCGTCAGGGAGATGCTTGACCTCGCCAAGGCTGGACCAGGCGACATCCTCTACGACCTCGGCTGCGGCGACGGCAGGATACTCTTCACGGCGATCGAGGAGTATAATGTGGATGAGGCTGTGGGCTACGACCTTAACTCCCTCATGGTGAAGGCGCTTAAGCAGAAGATCAAGGAGAAGGGGCTGACAGACAGGATAAAGGTATTTAAGGGGAACTTCTTCGATGTCGACCTCACGCCGGCTACCCTTGTCACACTCTACCTAACGACCTCAGGCAACGCCAAGTTGAGACCGAAGTTCGAGAGGGAGCTGAATGAAGGGGCGAGGGTCGTCAGCCACGACTTCCCGATCCAGGGCTGGTTCACATCGAAGCCTGACGGCGACTTCTACTCATTCGGCAGCCACAAGGTCTACCTCTATATCGTGCCGATGGCGTACAAGAAGAATGCCTCGGTCATGAGGTCGAAGGGGGAGGAGGATAGATGGAGCAGGGTCAGGAGGCTCTTCAGGAGTCTTGATCGGACTTAGAGGGCCCCGAGGACCAGGGCCAGGAGCGCCATCCTCACGTAGACGCCGTGCCTCACCTGCCTGAAATACCAGGCGTTCGGCATCGCGTCTACTTCAGTTGTGATCTCGTTTACCCTGGGAAGGGGGTGCATCACGACCAGATCCCTCTTCCCTGATTTCACTAGCTCGGGGTCGATGATGTAGGCGTCCTTCAGCTTCTCGTACTGGGCGGGGTCGGCGAACCGCTCCTTCTGTATCCTGGTTTCGTAGAGGATATCGAGCCTCGGCAGAACCTTCCTCAGGCCCGTCGTCTCGGTGAGCTTCATCTTCAGGTCCCTGATGATATCAGGTTTCATCCTCAACTCATTGGGGCTGATCAGGAAAAGCTCCACATCGAAGTTGTTCAGGGCGAGGGCGAGGCTATGCGTTGTCCTGCCGTAGAGGAGGTCTCCGCATAGGCCGATCTTGAGGCCGTCGATCTTACCCTTAGCATACTTCATTGTGTGGAGGTCGAGGAGGGCCTGTGTAGGGTGCTCGCCTGAACCGGAGCCGCCGTTCAGGATCGGTATCCTCGCCGCTGCGGCGGCGCGCCTCGCTGCATCCTCCTCGGGGTGACGCATGGCTATCACGTCGCAGTAGTTCTCAACCGTCTTGATCGTGTCCTCCAGCGTCTCACCCTTCTTCACCGAGGATGCGCTCGGGTCGGAGAAGCCCGTCACAGAACCGCCGAGCCTGAGCATCGCGGACTCGAAGCTGAGCCTCGTCCTCGTGCTGGGTTCGAAGAAGAGGGTGGCGAGGATCTTGCCCCTGAGGAGGGTTGAGCCCTTCTCAGCGACGGGGACCATCTCCGTAGCCTTGTCGAGGATGAAGTCGATCTCCTCCCTCCCGTAATCTCTCATGGAGAGTACATCCTTCCCAAAAAAATCCGAAGACTTGACCAATCTCGCACCTAAAGAAACGAAGGTATTTTAGGCATTTAAAAGCTTGAGGAATCCGCCGATTTCAGTAGATGCCGAGCCTCCTGAGGAGGGGGATCAGCGTGGGTGAGAGCTCGTACTCGTCAAATTGCCCCGGCTCGACCCAGCGGGCGTCGACGGCATCATCGCCATGATGCAATTCTCCGCCGACGGGCTGCGCCATATAGTCGATTATGACGAAGTGGTACTTGATGCGACCAACATCATCCTTCACGATCTTATCGACGACGCCGATGGTCTCGACGATCTTCACGTCGAGCCCGGTCTCCTCCAACGCCTCGCGTACAGCCGCGTCTGCCACCTTCTCCCCGACCTCGACGAGCCCGCCCGGCACAGACCAAAGGCCCCTGTCGGGCTCGGCCGCCCTTCGCACTAGCAGGTACCTGTTATCACTGCGTATGAGTACGCCTACACCGACTATAGGCCGCTCAGGATAGGAGCGCTTGGGGCTCAATCACTTCCCAACAGGGTTAGTGATTTGCGTCGGATATAGGCTTCGGTCATCGGCAGAGGGCCCCCTTAATCCCAGCTCCATGTTGACGAAGCGACTCATCGGGGTGCTCATGCTCGATGCCGGGTAGATCTCTGGCAGCACCTTGACCCAGATCGGGAACCTGCACTTGAGCGCCGTGCCCTTCACGATCGCCTCCCCCGGAGGCAGATCCCCTATGAGCTCGGAGAACTCCTGCCCCATGATCTCGGCCAGCCTCTGCTTATCCAGATCCTCCAGGCTGTGGCAGATGATGTTGTTGGCGCACTGGGTCACGACCGTCTTCTCCACCGTGGCCAGGCGCTGGGTGACGATCCAGAGGCCGACGCCGTTCCTGCCGCCGTTCGTGGCTATCTCCTTGATCACGCCCAGCAGCTTCCCGCGGCTCTCCTTCTCACCTATCTCGAAGACGCCATACTGTGGCGCGTAGTACATCGCCTCCTCCAGCACTATGATGCAGCCGAACCCCCTGTTCTCGAGCGCCTCCGAGAAGATCCTCCTGAGGATCTGTGCGACTACGAGTTGCTTCTGCTCCCATGTGTCCTTGCCGTCGCTCAGATCCATGATGACCACCCTCCTCTCCCTCAGCAGCCTGACCGGGTCGAGGACCTCAGCCTCCCCATCCGGGATCAGCCTGCTCGCGGAGACGGCGTTCGCAACCTGCATCCTGTAGAGCTCAAACTCGTCCGCCTTCTTGTTGAAGCCGAGCTTCTCGGCGTCGACGTAGCCGACCGCCCGCCTGAGGTTCGCCTTCGTCACCTGCGTGGACTGGGCGTAGAGTATCTTCAACGCCTGGAACAGGATCTTGCTGTTCCACCAGGTCTTCTGCCAGCCGAACTCCGCAGCGTAGTCCTCCCACGGGATGTCGCCGGGCTGGAAGAACATGCTCCAGGGCACCCTGAGGACGTTCTCTGCGCCGAGCCTCTCGATGAGGCTCATATACTCCCCGTCCTTGTCGACTATGAAGAAGCGCACCGGAGGCTTGGC
>CAZYUK010000033.1:0-2409 GCA_964650675.1 uncultured Candidatus Bathyarchaeia archaeon | reverse complement strand
ACCCTGCCCTCGCTGAGGAGCGCCTCCTCGTACTCCCTCACCCTCTTATGGGGGTAGACCCTCGTCACTTGGAACACGACCGGGCTCCTATTCTTGGGGTGATGCATGTAGACGAGGTCTCCCTTCGCGAGCTCATGTCCACGCATCAGGAGGACGGTGATCTCGTCGAGGCGGTACTCGCCGGTCTGGCTGTACGTGTGCCCTACCTTCAGGCGCCCATCCATCTGGCCTCACCCCAGTACGGTGCTATGTGCGAGACCTCGACCCTCGCCCGTTCCACCCTACCGACGATCTCCGAGTAGATGTCGGCGACGAATCGCCTACTGATCCTGACCTCCTCGTCCGCCCTCACAATCGGCAAGGGTATACCATCATAGTAGCTCGACGAGTAACAATAATCGGCGACGTCGTCGAGCTGAGCCAGTGAGTAGGCTGGGAGGTCGACCCTTATCGGCGGTATCGACCATTCCCTCGACATCCTGGCGTAGAAGGAGTAGATGGGAGCCTCGAAGGCGTCCATGAAAGGCGCCGCCAGGCCTGCCTCCCTAAGCGCCGATCGCGGGGAGAATATATCGGTCCTCTCCCCAGCCCTCAACGCCTGGAGCAGTAGGAAGCTATCGGGCAGCTCGGTTTCATCCTGGAGCCCGAGGTGGCAGACTAAATACCTGGCAGAGGGACGCTTCACGATCCCGGCAACGGCAACTCCAGCGTCCCTGCAACCTCGCAGCAGCCTGTTCACCGCCTCGACGAACCTCTCCCTGTCCTTTCTACATCCCGACAACATCCACAGGTTACTGAATGCGAGCGGCCCGTCGACTAGGAGTAGCTCGGTCTCAGGATAAGACTCGAGGAATAGCGCCGCCGTCTCGTAGAGCTTCGCCTCGCGCCTCACGTTCATCGTTCCCCTGAATCGTTCCCCCATCGAGGTGTAGGGGATCGACATAGATTCAGGGGCGATGAAGAACCTGACGCCGCCTGGAAGGGAATAGGCTAGGGCACTCATGATCCCGTAGCGCCGTGAGGAGAGGGGCAGGATCTGGCTCCCTGCGTCGACGCCTGCCACATGGGTGAAGGCCTCATGCTTCCTCATCGGGAAGATTCTCATCTCCCCTCTTATTCTGGCTGCAAGGGCCTCAACCTGAGGCGACTCCTCTAGGACATCGCCTGAGACCTCGTCCAATAGCAGGTCGCGGATCGCTAGGGATATGCTCAGACGGTGGCTTGTCTCTTTGACATCCTCGATTGGTACTATCTTTTCTTTTAGGACCTGCATCCAGCGGCGCACATCCAAAAATTGTTCCTGTACAACACTTTTTTTCCTGGGTATTTAAACGCTCCGATCATCATGAGCTAAATTTTGGATAAATGCCATTTTATATATAAAGAAAGAAATTATAACGCTCGTGAAGATGACGTTATGTAGGGTAAACCGTCTTAATGCCAAAAGTAATGTTAATAAGAAGTTCAACCATCCTTTAATTAAATGTCCGAGGAATATTCTCTTCGCGATTCTGTTTTTAGGGCGTTCCTGAAGAATCCTAGTCTCGGCCCGAGCGAGATGACCAGCCTTCTTGGTGCTAAATATAACTCCGTCAAGGCTGTCTTCGCTAAGCTAGCCGGGGACGGACTCCTGTCGAGATCGGGGAGGGGTAACTACGAGCCGAACACGGCGGGTATCTTGCTTCACCTCCTCGACAGAGTCGAGGCGCTTGAAAAGCAGACGAAGTAGGAGTGACTTGAAATGGTCGACCTGGTAGAGAAGGCGGTCCAGGACCTCTCGCCTGGGACGAGCCAGTTCAAGGTCCTCTGCTTCCTCGCCTTCAGGGGAGCGAGCCAGCCAAGTGCAATCTCCGACGAGATAGACGTCCCAGCAGGCACTGTTCGTCCCGCCCTGAGGTCGCTCCTCGAGAAGGGCTACGTGACGCAGCAGGAGGACGGCACCTACAGGTCCATGGTCCCCTTCACAGACTTCATCTCGCACCTCTATTCTCAGGGCAAGAAGTAGGCTGACCGCTCATGGTGGGTTCCGACGAGCTCGAGGGCCTGAGGCGGGCCGAGAGCCAGCAGCAGGTGCTCATCTGCCTCGTCGAGCAGGGGGAACCAATGTCGAGCCAGGAGATAGCCGATAAGCTGAACCTCACCGTGAACGCAGTTAACATCGCCCTCTTCAACCTGAAGAACAAGGGGCTCGTGGACCCGATCAGCAGGGGCGTCTACAGGTACAAGCTCGGACCTATTCTGGTCCCCCTGCTCCAAGAGTATTTCAAGAGGTGACGGACAGGTGGCGGAGAAGTTGGACGAGATCGACCCGGAGACCTCAGCCTACAGGATACTCTGCTACCTGGCCTTCAGAGACGCCAAGGCTAAGCCTCAGGACATCTCAAACGCCCTCCAGGAGAACGCCTCGAC
>CAZYUK010000032.1:0-10331 GCA_964650675.1 uncultured Candidatus Bathyarchaeia archaeon | reverse complement strand
GTGCTCCCGCCGGGATTTGAACCCGGGATCTCGGACTCGAGAGGCCCATATCCTTGACCGGACTAGACGACGGGAGCACGCCGCATATCGTTACCCGGTCCCAGATAAAAATATTCTCTGCGCCATGAGGCGGCGTCAAGTACGCGAAATCTCTTCGAACTCTTCGACCGTCCTGACGCCTCTCCCCAAGACGGCCGAGTATGTCCTGTGACTCATACTGTCCCTGAGCCTCCCCTCCGCGTAGTAGTGCCTCTTCAGGGTGAGGATCACCTCCCTCCGCTCAGGCGTCAGCGAAGCCCTGAGGCGTTCAACCTTCCACGTCTTGTTTACGAACAACATGTCTGCCACGCACCCGCCAATCCCTAAACAGATTTTGCCGCTACGGGGGATGGGACAGGAGATGAACGCGGGCAAGTACTTTAGCGACAGAGTATACGCTCATGTTTAACACGGGCTATTGGGGAAAACATTGCTTGAATCAGGCACGCGGAGCCATTAAAAAAAACTAAACCGTCCAGATATCTTGACAGCTAGACTTGCATCGTGCATCGCTGTCAATCATAGTTGCTCTGACCAACTGATCGTGTATCGGGCACTGTTGCCGGTGATGACCGTCACTGTGTTGTGCCCCTGTGTGGTGCTGAACTGGATCGTTCCACTGCAGCCGGTTCCAAAAACTATGCCGTCGTCGCTGATACTTACGCCGGAACCGTCGATTATGACGCGCTCGTTAAACGGCGCGATGGCGTCGCGGCCCGCCCACATCTGCGTGACCGTCAGGTCCACCTGGGTCGGGTTGGAGAAGAAGATGCTGTACGTCCACGTTCCGGTTGCCTGGTCGAAGATGCGCGAAGTCTGAAAGACGTCCGGCACAAGCAGGTCCTGGGCACCACCGAAGCTGACGCCAGCCGGAGGCACGACCGCCGGGTCGGCGTTTGTCTCCCCGGACGAAGCCACCATCATGAGCAACAGCGGAAGCATGACGGCACTGATCGCCGCAGCCTTGAAGAACCCCTTTCCCTGGAACTGACTTATTTTCTGGTACTGTAACAGCCGCGCGACGACCAGGAAGATGCCCGCAGAAAATACTATGGCCGCACGCACCGTGAGCAGAAAAAATAGACCGCCGCCCTGATCGATGCCGATAGCCCAGTCCAAGTAGCGGTCTATGAACCCAAGGCCCGACGTGCCTACAAACAGCGCTAAAACCGCTGGCAAAACTCCGAAAAAGATGAATGATGAGAGGAGCAGGATAGTTATCGCGCCAAACCAGCCTCGCCTGCCAGACCCGAGGTAGAGACACGTGATCAGGGGCATCACGAGAACCAGCGGCACGAACGGGATCGGGTATTGAATGATGTACATGTTGAAGAAGATGACCGCGGTCGCAAGCCAGGCGAGGATGACCAGCGCGTAGATCACGCGTGTCCTCCGCTCCCACGCCGACATCTTCGAATCGGGTTTAGCCGTCTCTTCTTGTCGTCTGTGGTCTGGTGTCGCCGGAGGTGGGTTGGTCATGGCTGTATCTTCTATTCGTTTTGGAAGATTTATTATTTTTTTGCGATGCGGATTTATAGGGGGAACTGGGTCGAGTTGTGCCTACTTCAATAATGGAAGGGAGGAGATGAGGTAGGCTATTCAAAAACTCGACGCCTGAACGGGGTCAAGACACGACGAGCCATTCGTTGAATTATTAAGCTCGACCTGCAGGTAACATATCGGACCGAACCATATCGGTAAGTACCCGGTGTCATCCAAGAAGAAGGTGTGGAACAGTCGTGGAACTATGGCCATTGCTCTCGATCATCTCAGTCGCACTGATACTCATCCCGCTCATCAAAGGGAAGAAGGACGGGAAATTTACCAGGCGAAAGGCGGCGGCTATCTTGGTGGCAGCCCCGATCCTGTTTGTGCTTAGCGGCCTATTCCTCGCAAACACCGTCGTCAACCCCGCCGAGAGCCTCCCCTACCAAGTAGGCAAGGCGCTGTGCTTCGTTGCTTCCCCGACGCTCATGTTGTCAGGTATCATCGTATACATCGCAGCTCCCCATGAAGAAAAAAAGAAGTCCGCAACGGTGCAACAACTCTCCATGGCGCACCCCGAAGAGAAACCGGGGGTCTCCCTGCCGAAGTGGGAAAAACAAGCACGTAAAATCTATGGAACAACGGCGCTCCTGCTGCTCGGACTGCTTGTATTTACATGGAGTCCTCTCATGCTTTTCGGATTGGTGGTGTTAATCCCGTATATTATCTTCTTTATTTATATGTTGAGAGGTAAACGAAGTTTAGTCGTGCCATTGTTTTTCTTGTTGCTGTGGAATTTTTGGTTTTCAATAACTATTGGCTCATTGTCTATTCCAATATCGCCGATACTTTTTTCAATACATTTTTCTCAAATTTTTACGGAAGTCATAAGAAACTCGCCGTATTTCGGTCCGTTGGGATATAACGTGTGGGTGATGTTTTATTCCATGGTAATGTTTTCGGGCATCATCATGTTGCTTTTTAGCGCATTGTCGGGCGTCAAGAGGATAGAGAAGGTAATGGCGAGGGTTTTTACCGCGAAGACATGTGCTCTGATTCTCACTGTGCCGGTGATTTTGATGTTTGCGCTGCCGCCGTGGCTGGTAACAAATCAGAATCTGTGTCATCCGTCCATTGTGGTCGGGCAAGCTACCGACATAGGTATAAACGAAGACAGGACGGAACGATACTTTAATGATACGAGCGGTGAATGGATATATTCCATCGCCGTCAGGTATAATGGACGCCTAATACTAACGAACATCTCCTTAGGGGGCGTGGTTATATCCCCGCCATTTAATAATAGTACGGTTAGGATAACTGAAAATAATAATGACGTTACACCGAATTTCTCTAATAGCGGAGTAATTATGATCAGAGATAAGGCGTTTGTTAGTTGGGTGTCTCTCGTTAGTAGGAATGCTTTGGGGGAGGCAATTTATGGTATCGGCTGGTTTTGATCGTCGGGTAATTTAAGACGAGACACGCAGATTTCGTCGAATTGGTATGAGAGAATGTAGACTTCATACGGGGATTTCTTTGATTCCCATGGCTGATCGTCAGCTCTTTTTGTCGGTGCTTCCACCTGCGCCTGCATTGTGTTCGGTCTTTACTTGGTCGATGATTCTGGCCAGCTGATCGTAGGGGCTTTTCATGACGCCAATTATCCTCCCCGCGCCGAGGGCATTCATCGACGATATTAAGATGAAGGAACACGCCGTCTCGCCCGAGTCGGTCCGATAGCGTACCCTGAGATAGGGCGTCCCCCATACCCTATCTGCCTTTGCTTCATGAACATCGTCTATCGCGATGGAGAGGCTTCCCTCGTTCTTCAGCCCTTCATCAATCTTCTCTGAATAGTCGCTGGCCTTGACGCTCATGAATTTGCCGCCGGGATACTTTACGTAGACCAGCCTTCGACTCGTGAGGATAAGCTGGCCCTTCATGGCCTGGCCCATCCCCGGTTTTTCTTTAGGGTAGAAGCCTACCTCAACCTTCGCCACTACGTTCTCAGTCGAATCCAATCGCTTCCACGTGTACTCCACTGAACAGATCGGCTTTAAGTATTATCCTCAATGGATTGAAAAACTTCCATACGTGTTGTTTATGTCACTCCTCCACTTGACGACGTTGAAATCGAGTAGATGACTCTCTTCATGATATGTATTTGTAAATGCCGATCTTTATACCGTGCCAGGAATCTTGGTGATCCTGACCTCGGGCACAATCTCGTAGTTCAGAAGGCTGCTAGAAATCCCATTGGCAACCTCTAGGACATCCGGATTATCAACGAGCAGGTGTATGTCGATGTCAAGCTTCACTATCAGGTCCAGCACGACGCTGCCCACGATCCGTGCCTCGCCGTAGGCGGATAGGAGCCGCAGCATGTCGAGCTCCTCAATTATCCTCTCAGCTTCGCGTTTTAATGGGCTCTCAGACAAACCGGCACCAGCCTAACGAAACCGGTCAGAGAGAGTGCTGAAGGCTCAATTAAGCCTTCTCGGCCTCTTCTCTATTGGGACGAATAATTATTGTTTCATATAGAACGTATTGTCTTTAATATAGAACAAAGATGTCACAAAATATAAATAGCTCGCACGTCCTGCTTCTCCAAAACATTCCGTGAAAGCCCATGAAACCATGTGAAGCCTGTTTGGAGAATTACAGTGAGCACCTGTGCAAGGCCCTCGGACACTGCGTGTTCGAGGGTTCAGGAGAGTGGCCGAAAAAGAAGAAACCCGATTCGCAGGAGATTAAAGCCGCCCACGCATACAGTGTAATCACTGCGTGATTGTCTTGAAACATGTGTTGAGCGATTTCGACCTCTCGGGAAAGGAAGTCCTGGAGATACTCGACCTATCGAGCAAAATCAAGGAGAATCCTCTCAACTACGACGACTCCCTGAAGGGGAAGACCCTGATAATGCTCTTCGAGCTCGCCTCCCTCCGCACCAGGGTGAGCTTCGAGGCGGGCATGAACCAGCTCGGCGGACACGCCATCTTCTACAGCATAGAGGGCGGCAGGTTCACCAGGGACGAGACTATGGAGGACGGCATAAGGAACCTGAACAGGTACGTCGACTTCATCATGGCACGCGTCCTGAAGCAGGAGGCGATCGAGAGGATGGCTAAGGTCGCCACTGTGCCCGTCATCAACGGCATGACTGAGGAGTACCACCCATGCCAGAACCTCGCCGACCTCCTCACCATCAGGGAGCACAAAGGCAGGCTGAAGGGGCTCAACATCACCTATGTCGGGGACGGCGCGTGCAACACCGCCACGTCGACCATCATCGGCTGCACAAATGTCGGCATGAACGTCATAGTCGCCTGCCCGGATAACCCCAAGTACAGTCCAAGCCCCGCTCTCCTGAAGAAGGTCGTGGGCAAGGTCAAGGTGGCGCATGATCCAGCCGAGGGCGTGAAGGACGCTGATGTTATCTACACGGACGTCGCTGTCAGCGCGGGTATGGAGGCTGAGAAGGAGGAGAGGATAAAGGCGTTCAAGCCATTCCAGGTGAACGCCGCTCTTGTCAAGAAGGCGAAAGGGGACTACATAGTGATGCACTGCCTGCCCGCTCATATCGGTTACGAGATCACGAGGGAGGTCATGGACTGCCCCCAGTCTGTGGTCTTCGATCAGGCGGGGAACAGGATGCACGCCCAGAAGGGGCTGCTCGTCTGGCTCCTCGACAAGTAGCCTCATTTTCCAATGATGCATATCAAGTGTCATCCCTAAAAAATGGTTAAATCCAGACATTTCGAGTCCCTCTTGGGATGCCTAAGGATAGGGATTGGACTCTGAGGAGCAATCTCTTCTCAGGGAGAAATATCCCTCTCACCCACGCGCACGCAACGAGAAATGATGACCCGAACAGTCACCGAAAATAAGAGGCAAGCAGCCTCACGATCTTCCCAGGAGACCTCGCCACGACCCTCGCCAGAGTCCTGCTGACGTCGGTCCCGTTCGCCAGGTTAAGAACATCCTCGTTGTTCACAACACCCGCGAGCAGGTTCAGATCATCATCGCCGAACCTGTCAAGCATCTCAACCATCCGCCGACTATCCCTGATCCTCCTACCCCAATAAACATCAAACAAACCACGATACTCAGACAACCTGCCACCGGAAACATCACCCTCAACGACGGCCTCAGCCGCGACGCCACCAGCCATCCTGCCAGCCTCGACCCCGCTGTGAACACCCGCACCCGTCATGGGGACGAGCTGACCGGCGGCATCGCCGACAAGCATCAACCCATCACCCACGATCCCGTCCAACACCCCGGACACAGGAGTCACGCCCCCGCTCACCCCAAGCACCTCGGCGCCCCTGAACCTTGGATCCGACCCAACGAACCTCCTCAGATACTCCACCGCGGGCTCAGAATGCAACCGACGAACCCCCAACCCCACATTCGCCACCCCACGAGACTTCGGAAACACCCAAGCATACCCACCAGGCGCGTACCTGAAGCCAACGTAGAACTCATTCGTCCCAGGATCATCGAGACGAAGACCACCCAACCTGAACTGAGCGCACGTCACCACATCAGGGTACCACCTAGAAAGGCCCGCAGACCTCCTGACGACCGACCCGCACCCATCAGCCCCGATGACAACCTTAGCCCTGACCTCCAGAGGCTCACCCCCACGCTCAGCCCTCACACCTACGACCCTACCACCATCCTTGATCACCGACTTCGCCTCAGCGCAGGTGAGCAACTCCGCCCCAGCCCTCACTGCCAACTCGCCGAGAGCCCTATCGAATACATCCCTGTTCAACGTGTAGCCAACCCAGTCGCCGCTCGTCAGGTCAACGAAGCTCCCATTCGGGGCGAAGACCCTCGCCCTCGAGATCCTCTGGCTCACGACAGGCTCAACAGGCTCGACACCGGCGTCCCTGATACCATTCAGGCTAAGCCCCTCCGCACAATGGACAGGGGATCCAATCTCACCATGCTCCTCTAGAAGAACGACACGCACACCCTTGGACGCAGCAGACCTAGCGGCGACGCACCCAGCCGGGCCCGCGCCGACGACGACCACGTCAGAGTCGATGAGCCGCATAATTAATCAAATAGTCGCCGGTGGCTGGCATATATTAACTCTATCGCTCAAGAACCTTCTGCGCCGCGATCTCGATGTCCCTAGCCTTGATGGTCTTCCTTCCGGCGTGCTTGGCGAAGTCAAGGGCCTCCTTCGCGACCTTGACCCCTATCTCCTCGAGGGCCTTGCCGAGGGCGACCGCGCTCTCCTCGCTCACCCTCTCGGCGCCGGCGCGTTTAATCAGCTTATGCATTGGCGCAACCTTAATCTCATCCGTCAAATCAAACCCTCCTATTTCATCTCATCCTTTAGCGAAATATTTAATTCTTTTCCCCTTTTTCATAAGTCAGCCTAAATAATAAGCCTTCTTATGTTTCCACACCACATTAAAGATGGAAAAGATGTAAAGAGGGAGAAACCACATGGATGAATCCCGAGCGAGCTGACATGGGTTACATCTACCTTAAGACGGATCTTCGAATCCAAATCAGTGAATGGGCTTTGGCATCAAGATAAATGACAAATACATGCTATTAATATCGGCGTCAATAACAGCATACTCTGTCGTCTTCTCATATTTTACCTACATTAAGCACATGAACTTCATGAGCTACGCCTGGGACCTGGGCACCTTCGACCAGATAATGTACTCCTCCGTCTTCGCCGGGAAGCCGTTCTATTACACAACCGACCTCTTCATGAACGCCTCAGGCAACTACCTCGCTATCCACTTCAGCCCGATCCTTGCCCTGCTATTTCCAATCTACCTCGTCGCGCCGGGCGTCCCGACGCTCCTCGCCATCAAGAGCGTCGCCATCGGCGCTGCTGCCTACCCCCTCTTCAGGATAGCGAAGAAGCTGACAGGCAGCGAAACGACGGCCCTCTGCGTTGGACTCGCGTACCTCCTGAACCTTGGAATACAGGGAGCGAATTGGTTCGACTTTCAGCCTCAGTCTCTCGCCCCTCTCCTCATCTTCTCCACCTATTACATGCTCATGGAGAAGAGGTGGGCCTACTACTTCCCTACCTTGATCCTAACCCTGATGATCGAGGAGCATATCACCCTCGTGGTGCTCCTCCTCATCGTAACCCAACTCCTCGCATCGGAAAGAGGCGATCTAAGGCGGATACTCGACATTAATTTGAGAGAGAATCAGGTTGCCCTAATCTCAGTCATACTATGCCTCGTCTCGTACGGTGTCTCGGCTGCGATGAAAACCGTTTACCCGATCAGACCCGAGTTCAGGGACATATACGCTGCCTCCAGCGCCTTCAGCGTCCTAGGCCAGGGGGAAGATGCCCTCTCAGCGCCGCTCAGGGCGATCTCGGATCCCCAGGCGGCCCTGGCAGCACTTACCCACGACTCAGCTCTGAAACTCCTCTACATGCTGATGCTCTTCGCGCCCCTACTATTCACGCCCTTCCTCAGTGGCTTAATGGTAATCAACGCCTCCATCATCATCCCCCTCATGCTCTCCAACTACAGGCCATACTACATGGTAGGCTCCCATTACCCCCTCTACTTCATGCCGCCATTCTTCATCATGTATTCTTACGCGATCGTGAGGTTCAGGGAGTGGGGCACAGACGTGGCGAAGGCCGCCCTCATCGCCTCGACTGTGATCATCGCAACGCTGAGCCCGATAAGCCCCCTCTCGTGTGCATTCAACCAACACTCACGCTTCCTATGGTACCCCGACGCGGAGCCACCGGACCACGTCGAGAACATCAAACTTCTACTATCTCAAGTGCTAAGCGATGCCTCGATCCTCACACAGAACCACATATTCCTCCACGTATCATCGAGGACAGAGGCCTATGTCCTACCCATCCTGAGCTTAAACAGCAACCAGACGAGCATCGTCGAGGAATATATCGACTCCCTAATAGGACATGTGGAATATGTGCTCCTAGACACCACCTTAACCGACCAATGGACGACCTACGCGAGAGGCCACCTTGAAGGCAGCCCCTACCACTCCGCCACGAGGCTGAGCCGCGCGGTGCTCTACCATAGGACGAGGCCAGGATAGGGAAGGCATCGGCCCAGGCCCAGGCAGGCCTCTCAGAGGTAAGGGTAAACGTTTAATAGATTGTGCCAGCCTCACATACAGCATCCGGCTGAACAAACCGAGGTGTTAAAGGTGGGTAAGGTAAGAACCGAGATGGTGAAGCGGGTCGCCATCGAGCTCACAGACAAGTACCCCAAGAGCTTCACCACCGATTTCGAGCACAACAACAAGTTCTTGGCCGAGGTCGGGCTAGACACCTCTAAGAAGATGAGGAACAAGATCGCCGGATACGTTACGAGGATGATTGAGGCCGACCTGGCATACGAGGCCGCAGCCGAGGGCGAGGTCGAGCCCGAGACCACCCAGGGCTTCTAGCTGATTCACTTACTATCGCAGCTGAATAAACTCGCGTTCAGAAGATAGAAATTATTTTTAAACTATGCCTCGTTGAGAGGAGCCAGGTACCTCCTCAACTGCTCCTCCCTGAACCCCTTCCTCAGAATCTCGTCATGGATCGCCTTTTGTTGCAGCCCCTTCGACCTGAGTTTCTCAGCCACCCTGAGAAGGCATTCCTTGACCTCCCAAGGGTAGACGACCCAAGATTCAGTTTCCTCTGCATAATAGTCTGGTTTGAATTTGCTCCAGGGCTTGAAGTGGAGCGTAGCGACCCGTACCTGCGAGGCGCCCCTCTCCGAGACATGACTCCTCGCCGTCTCAAGGGAGTGGCCCGTGTCGGAGACATCATCGACGACGAGAACCCTCATGCCATTGATGTCGGCGTTGAGTGGATAGATGATCTTGGGGATCTTGCTTCTGTTGTTGATGTCATTGTAGTACTCTATCTGGAAGCTTGCAAGCCTCTTGACCATAAGCTGATCGCAGAGTATCCTGGCGGGGTCAAAGCCCCCCCTGCTCACCCCGACGATCACATCAGGCCTATAGCCATCATCTCTTATCTTCCTAGCTACTACCTCGCAGAGACTCTGAACATCATCCCATGTCAGGTGAATAAATTCCGTTTCCTCCAGAGCACCACCCCCAGGTTTTAATTAATACCGATGATCGGATGATCCTTAAATATGGTAACCCCTCCGATTCACTATTCTACCGGAGGAAAATGGTTTTTATCGAGCCAAGGTGGTGGATATCTCGTCTTCTAGCATCGACTCGAAGTGAAGGGCATGGGGAATGTCAACGGAGATTGGATCGAGGCTTCGATCAGGGAGTTCATAGCATCCCCTGAGAACAATATGTGCAAAGAGTCCAATGAACCGGCGTGGGCGGAACCCCTCGTGGGATTCTCAAGTGGCTCGGACCCCCTTTATGAGTTCTACAGAAGGGATATCGGCGTCTTCTACGTTCAGCCATTGGAGTTCTTCAGACACGCCTTCCCCGGGGTATTTGCCAAGGGCAGTGATCTCACAGTCATCAGCTGGGTACTCCCGCAGACGGAGGCCACTAAGAGCAATCAAAGGAGGGAGACTCGGTGGCCAAGCGAGAGGTGGGCGAGGTCACGGGTCTTTGGGGAGGAGGTCAACGACAAGCTCAGGAGGCACCTCGTCGTGAGGCTCGTATATGTCGGCGTTGAGGCTGTCGCACCTATATTATCCCCATTATGGGCCAGGAAGACATCAGCGAAGTACGGCTACGCTTCGACATGGTTTGAGAGGCACGCAGCCTACGCCGCCGGTCTCGGTACATTCGGCCTCTCAGACGGACTTATAACGCCGAAGGGCAAGGCTCATCGC
>CAZYUK010000031.1:0-10333 GCA_964650675.1 uncultured Candidatus Bathyarchaeia archaeon | reverse complement strand
GGATGTGCAACACATATCAGGGGGCTACCCTAAGATCATCTCGGTGAACCTGCTTAAGCGACGAGAGGAAGCTGAGGAAGAAGATCAGGAGGAAGGGCGCCGAGTGGACCGCCGAGGAGACGAGCATCTCGAAGCTGCCGCCTGAGGAGCAGAGGAAGCGGCTCGGCCTCCTCCCCACGGACGAGGAGCTCAAGGAAGCGGATAAGAGGCTGGGCAAGAAGAAGCGCTGATAAAAAAGGGGAGATTAGAAGCTCTTCCAGCACCTGACGAAGTTTATGGCGCCGTCTGACCACCAGACGTCGAGCCTGTTTGCCTCCATCACGACCTTGGCGATCCCCTCGACCTGCTGGTCTGTGAGGAGCCTGCTCCGCCATGCGCCGTCGACGTAGGCCCATAGGCATCTGACCGCCGCGACGAAGCTGTAGTCGACGAGGGCGTACTGGGCCGTGCCGCTTCCCGCGGCGCCTGTGCCCAGGACCTGAGCCATCTTGGGCTCCTCCCCGTACGCCTTCTTCATCGCGGCGCCCAGCTCGGCCTCGGCGCCGGCGGGGGTGGCTGCGGCTAGCTGCTTGGAGTAGAGCTCCGAGGTCTTGGCCTCGAGTTCCGCGAATATCTTCTCCTCGCTCATGTTTGGTTCACCCTACTTCATCGCCCTGACCATGGCGATGATGTCGCCGTCCCACCAGACGTAGACCTGCTTCGCCTCCATCAGGACCTTGACGATGCCCTCCACCTGGGCGTCTGTGATCGGCTTGTACTTCTAAGCGCCCTCGGAGTAGGCCCAGAGGTATCGGACGTTGCTCGTGAAGCTGTGGTCGACCAGGAGGAACTTGGCGTAGCCTGAGGTCTTGATGATGGGGACGACCATGTCCCACATTCCGAAGACGTTCTCCATGCCGCACTGGCCGTACTTGATCCTGAACCAGCCCCTCTGCCCCTTGAAGGCCTCGCCCCAGCCTGTGCCCCAGCTGTTCTTGCATATCCAGCAGCCCGCCCCGTCGTCGTAGCCTACGACGGCGACGCAGTGGTAGCCTGCTAGGCTGCCCGTGACGTACTGGTAGACTCCGCCCGCGTAGCTGAAGAAGTCCTGGTAGACCGCCATGCCGGTGATCTGGGGGCCGTTCTCTACGAGATTCTTCTTCATCTCGTTGACGTCCTTGGTGTTGGTCCAGCTCAGTATCTTGGTGTGGTCGATCCTGTTCTGCCAGTCGCTGCATGTGGCGCACGTCTTGACCTGCAGCCCCTTGGCGTAGGGGAAGCATGCCTCGTCAGGGACGCCGTTGCTCTTCAGGTAGTTGCAGGCGGCGTCCATGTGCCAGCCGTTGCAGCTTCCGCCGCCACAGAAGAGCAGGTGGGCCTCGGAGAGGTCGATGGCCTCGTTCGGGTCGTTGAAGGTTCTGATCCTCAGCAGCGCGTCGAGGGCAGCTATGGTGCCGAAGGCGACGCATGAGCCGCATCCATACTGGTCCTTTATCGGGGTGGTCCAGTCTACGCCGTTGACGTCCCTCCAGTCCTGTTTGGAGGGGAGGCTCGCGGCCAACGCGCCGTAATTGACGTTGGCCTTCTTCTTCGCTGGTTTCTCCTCGTGGGGTTTATCGAGTTTGAACTCAGTTGCGAGCTGAAGCTCCATCTTCGTGGGGAGAAGTCCTAGCCTCGTCTTCTGCTCCTCGACCGTGAGCTGAGAGATGGTGGTTAATTCCGGATGCCATTTGGCTTCCTTCTCTTCAATCGCCGTCTTCAGTTGTTCTAGGGAAAATTCGGATTTAGACATCCCGCTTCTAAAAGCCTTGTGTGACGATTTTTCCCCACTGTAACAGGGACAGTGGGATGAAGGTTACACGTGAACAAGGCTCTCCGCCTACCCTAGTCACCTTATTATCCTGCTATCCTCCAATATTCCCAGATGACCCATGGGTAAGGTCTCCATCGTCAAGGCATCCACGCCGCCGGACTCCGAAGCCGTCCAATCGATGGTGAAGAGGGCGATCGACCTCGTCGGTGGCCTGAAGGATATCATTCACGAGGGCGACACCGTAGCCCTGAAGCCGAACGTGGTCACGGGCAGGGTCTCTAAACCCGGCGTCATAACTGACAGGCGTATAGTCGAGGCGATGATCAGGCTCAGCCTCGAGGCAGGCGCGAGGAAGGTCATGGTCGTCGAGGGCTCAGGCTACTTCACCCCGACCGACGTTGCGCTGGAGAAGAGCGGCATTAAGGCGGCGGCCGAGGCGCTGGGCGCCGAGGTCGTGAACGTCGACGAGGACAAGCTCGTCGAGTTGAAGGTGCCGGACCCCCTGGTCTTCGACAAGATACCGGTCTCGAAGAGCTTCATGGACGCCGACGTCCGCATAAACCTGCCCGTGATGAAGACCCACGACCAGCTCATCGTAACCCTCGGCGTCAAGAACCTGAAGGGCGTCATACCGAAGCCGGTGAAGAGGCTCTTCCACAGGACCGGCCTCGTGAAGGCGATATTGGACCTGAACAAGGCTGTGCCGATCGACCTCACGGTCCTCGACGCCATCAACGCGATGGAGGGGCTTGGCCCGAGCTTCGGGGACATCGTCCCGCTGAACACCATCATCGCTTCGAGGGATGTCTGGAGCCTGGATGTGGTCGCCAGCCAGGTGATGGGATTCGAACTGGAGGAGCTCGACTACCTCGTCGAGGGGAAGAGACATGGACTCGTGGACCCCGGAGGCGTCGAGGTCGTCGGGGAGCCGATAAGCTCGGTGGCGAGGAGGTTCAAGAGGCCGCCCACCGATGCGGAGTTCGGGCCGGGCCTTACGGTGATCAGCGACGGCGCGTGCAGCGCTTGCAGGGGCACGATCCACAGCGTCCTCTACGACCTCGAGCAGCTCAGTCTCATGGGCGAGATCAGGGGCCTCTTCATAGTCGTGGGAAGCAACGCCAAGGTCCCGAGGGGGCTGAAGAGGACGCCCATAGTGATGGGGACCTGCCTGAAGCAGTACGAGGGCGAGGGCTGCTACGTGGTTGGCTGCCCGCCGAACAACGACCAGATGCTCGCGGCGATCAGGAAGGTCTGCGGGTTAGCCTAACCCCTTTTATCGGAGACGCCTTTAATCGTAGTCGATGGTCGACAGAGGTCTGGTTGGGCGGTGCGGCATCTACTGCGGCGCCTGTCCGGTGTACAGGGGATGCCAGGGCGATGAGCAGGCGAGGGAGTTCGCCAGGAAGGTCTGGAGGACTCCGCCGGCAAGGATGAACTGCCACGGCTGCCACGCCCTCGCCCCCGGCGACCACGGCACCTACTGTCCACGCCGGAGCTGCATGGAGGCGAAGGGGTACGAGTACTGCTCGGAGTGCCAGGAGTACTCGGCTGGCAGCTGCAGGAAGTTCGGGGAGATGGACAAGTACTTCAGGGGGGATAGGGGAGAGCCTCAGGGAGCACCTGAGGAGAATAAACGCCGGGGAAGCCGACGCATGGCTCGGTGAGCAGGGCAAAAAATGGAGCTGCCCATCCTGCGGCAGCCCGATATTCTGGGAGGAGAAGACCTGCCCGGCTTGCGGGAAACCCCTCAAATAGGCTGAAAGGCCATTCTTTCCCGTGTCTGAATCATCGCTGCTCGAATTCTTCCACCGCGCGGGCAGGTTGAAGGGGATCGAGAGGACCGGATGGATCGAGTCCGGCGTCGGCTCACCTGAGTCGGTCGCCGACCACGGCTACAGGACCGCGCTGATGGCATTGATAATCGCAGAGGCCGAGGGATTGGACCCCCTGAAGGCGGTGAGGATGGCCCTAATCCACGACCTGGCCGAGGTTGAGACAGGCGACCTCACGCCCGCTCAGAAGAGGCTGGAGGGGGAGGCCCACAGCCGGGCCGAGGAGGCGGCGATGCGTGGCCTTTTGAGGCTTCTACCAGGTGAACTCGCGGCATCCTTCACCGAGCTCTGGCACGAGTATGAGAGGCTCGCCTCACCTGAGGCAAGACTGGTCCACGAAGTGGACAGGCTTGAGATGCTCCTTCAGGCCTCCGAGTATGAGGGCTCAGGGGTGGAGCCTTCGAAGCTTGAGAGGTTCTGGCGAGTCGAAGTAGGTGGGGGCCTGACATCTGACTTGGCTGACGATGTCAGAAGGAAGAGAGGGTAGTACCCTCCGGCTCTACATCTTCCTGTTCGTTTTTGGGATGGCGAGGTCGGATGCGCCCATCTTGGATAGCTTCGCCTCGGGCCAGTTCTCCTCGACTATGCCTATGAGCCTCTCGGCGTAGACGACCTTGTCGCGGGCCATCTTGTCCAATCCCGCACCCCAGGGCTTGTACATTGCACCGACGCTCGGGCCGGGCTCTATCTTGAAGTAGCATGGGGAGCAGGTCCGGGCCATCTCAGGGGTCTCGTAGATGCGGTTGAAGCCCCCCCACGCGTCGAACAGCCAGACATGGAGGTCCATGGGGAGCTTCACCGCCCTCCTTATTGCGGCCAGCTGGGGTAGGGTGAGGTCTCCAACCGGGTTGAATGTGTTTGCGCCGAGTTGCTCGAGCACCTTGGCGCCTGCCGGGTTGGCGTGCCCCGTGAATATTGAGACCTTGAAGACGACGTCCTTCGGGATGTAGCCGGCCTTCCTCAGCTCGTTGAGGGCCCACATGCCCCCTTCGCCTACGACGAGGAAGCCGCGGAAGCCGATCTCGATGTTGTGGAGTATGTCATCTATAGCCTCCGTGAGCCCCTTCATGCCCCGGTACCTGATGCCGCACAGGCCGCCCTCCGGCGTAGCCACCTGCCTCCCCGTGTCCCAGAGCGCCCTGGGACCCGGCGTCAGGATGACCTCTATTTTGGCGTCGTGGGCAAGCTGGGCGTACTCCTCAAGCTCAGAGTCGCTGAGGAGCGTGGCGCCCATCACCGTGCCTATGATCCTGTGCACGGGCACGTCCCGTTTCTCCATCTCGTCCACGAGGGCGCGCAGCACGGCCATGTTCTCTATCCCTGAAATCTCTATCCTGTAGTTCGCCTTGTCGGGGAAGGTGAGGGGGGAAGAAGGCAGATCGTACGCGTCGCCCTCGGGGAGACCTATCTTGGCCAGCAGCTTGGCCGTCTCCTTGAGCATAACGATCCTTCTTGATTTTTCCTCGAAACTATTTAAAAACTACGTGGTTGTGGTCGCTGCAAGGTCTGTCCTCATCAAGTTTTAGACGTTAACCTCATACGTCCATGTCCCCCATCATCCTCTAAACTCGGAGGATCACCGTTGAGGCTCCTCGCCATCGGGGACAACTGCGTCGACGACTACAGGGAGCTGGGCAGGTGGTTCCCTGGGGGCAACGCCCTCAACGTCGCCGCCTACGCACACAGGATTCCGGGCGTCGAGGCCGAATACATCGGCGTCGTCGGGACCGACGAGGCGGGAAGCTTCATCCTCGACGAGATGCGCCGCGAGGGCCTCTCCACAGACGGCGTGATAAGGCTCACTGGGTCGACAGCCGTCACCGCCATCCTGATCCGGGGAGGGGACCGCATCTTCTCGGAGTACGCCGAGGGCGTGCAGAAGGACGCGGTGTTCCCCGAGGGTCTCCTGTCGAGGGTTAGCCGGTACGACCTGGTCCACTTCACCGTCTGGGGCTTCGGCAGGGAGCACATCCCCGCGTTGAAGGAGACGAGTGGCTCGACCCTGAGCTGCGACTTCAGCAACCAGCTCGACCACCCGGCGACGGGGGCGATGCCGTGGCTCGACTACAGCTTCTTCTCGGGTAAGGAGCTCATAGGCAGCGGATTCAGCCCGGAGGAGAGGCTGCTGGAGCTGAAGATGAGGACCCCTGGCGTCGTCGTCATGACGCTGGGCGAACACGGCTCCATCGCCTGCGACGGTAAGAGACTCTACAGGGGCGAGGCCGAGGAGGTTGATGTAGTCGACACCCTCGGCGCCGGCGACGCCTACATCGCCGCCTTCCTCTGCTCGAGGCAGAGGGGAGCGTCAATTCAGGAAGCCATCAGGTCAGGGCACAGGGCCGCGGCTGAAATATGCGGGAGGCTGGGGGCCTGGGGCGGCTAAAAATCGACCTTGTCGTAGTAGCGCCACTTCGACATGTCCCTGTTCTTGGCGAGGCTCAGGTAATAGCTGAGCCACTCCAGCTCCACGAAGAGGGTGAAGGGCGTCAGAAGGTTGTCCACGTCCAGCTCCTGTGAGTCGAGCACGACGCCCCTGACGCCGTTCAGGAAGCACCACTTGATCACCGCGTCCTCTATCTCCTCCTCCCCGCCCCTCCCCCTCAGGAAGATGGCTGCCCTGCCAGGCGAGAAGACCTCCAGGGGGCCGTGCCTGAACTCCGAGTAGTTGATGGGCGTGGCGTGTACCCAGCACATCTCCTGCAGGGTGCAGATCGCGTACTGGTAGGCTAGGCCCCAGTTTACGCCTCCGCCGAGGACGAACATCTCGTCGTCGTCCTTGAACCTGAGGCCCATCTCCTTCCCGAACTCCCTCGCCCTCGGGACCATGGGCGGCAGTAGCTCTGGAAGGGACTCCGCGAGCCTTGTCATCCTGTCGCCAACCTCGTAGCCCTTCTCCCTAAGGACCGTTCCGAAGAGGATGTAGAGCACCGTGAGCTTCCCGATGGTGACGGCGCGGCCCCCGTGGCCGAGGCGGAGCCCCGCCTTGGTGCAGAGGGGTGAGTCGGGCATCTGGGCGAGGCCTAGGGTCAGGGCCCCAGCAGCGTTCGCCCACTCGAAGCCCCTGACCGCCTCCTTGGTCTTCCCAGACTGGCTGATGAATATGCATGCGGCGTCGCCGTCGACGGCTACGGGCTTCCTCTCGAGGAACTCCCAGCCGCTGTACTGGTGGACAGGCACCTTCGTGTACTTCTCAGCTACGTACCTGACAGGGAACTGGACGCTGTAGCTGCCGCCGCTGCCGACGAGGTAGAACCTATCGGCGCCGGCGATCTTCTTCCCTAGCTCCACGATCTCTGGCTTCATGCTGATTACCCTGTTCAGTGTCGACTCCATTACACCGTCCCTCAGCCACTCCGGGCGATACGTCTCCTCCGTTAGGTATCCTACGGCCTCAGCCACGCACCATCAACTCTGAATAGAATTCACCCACGTCGCGATAAAAGGATGAATACTTTCTATCCCTCTCCTCGTTACGAAACGGAGGCTCCCCATATTTTTTCTCCTTTCCGGGAAATGGTGATTTTTAACATTTTTTTAATTCCACCGTCCTTTTTCCACGCTATTTCGTCCACGATAGGTTTTAATTTACCAGAAACCAAGTTCATTCGTTGGAAAATGTCCTTCGTGAAAGTCGCTGAGACCTCTGAGATCCCTGCTGGAAAGATGAAGATGGTTAAAATACAAGACAAGGAGGTCCTGATCGCGAACGTAGATGGACATTTCTACGCCATCGCGAACCGTTGTTCCCACAAGGGCGGAGACCTCTCTAAAGGTACGCTAGAAGGCAACATCGTGACCTGCCCTGTCCACGGCTCGAGGTTCGACGTCACCACGGGTAAGAGTCTCTCCGGGCCTAAAAGGTTCTACAACACCAGTACCGGTGACGTGGTCACGTACGAACTGAGGACAGACGGGAAGAACATCCTCTTCTATCAGCGGAGCAACTGGGGAATCTAAGATCGCGACGATCCTTCGCATGCATGGGGGTCCAGACCCAGACGAAGACGATGATCTTTAACTCGATCACGGCAGCTGCGTGAGAAAAAGCCTGCCGGGAGCTATGTGTCGAACCACCCCGAGTACTGCTTATCCACGGCGTAGCCTTCGTCGTCAACGAGGTAGATCACAAGCCTTGTGTGTAGTCCCTTCTGCGGGGTGAGGGTCAGTGTTATGGTCTTCTCCGTCTCTGAGGCAAGGTCGAACGGGTTTGAGGGCCGTCCTTCAGCCAATCGTGACGATAGGACCCCTCAGTGAGATAGGTGATCGATTCGCCCATGATCCAGCACCCTCAGGTTAAACCGAGGCGGAGAGAATAAAGGCTTGGCGACGAGGCGCGCATCGAGGCCGGCCGCTTGTCCCCTTCGGGGTCTGATCCACAGGTCCTTCTAACAAAGGATTTGAGCGCCGAGGCTACATACATGCCATGGACAAGTGGGTTCCGGTTGTATTGATCGTCGTGCTGCTCGGTGGGAGCGGCGGCGGCTATCTTTTCGCTTCGAGCACTTACGCATCTCAGGTGAGATCGCTTGAGACTCAACTCGCCACGACTCAGCAGCAGCTGACCGAGAAAACCGAGGACTACACGAACCTGATGGACGATTATCAGACGCTCTCACAGACTGCTGCGACACTTGAGGCCAACAAGGCTTCCCTCCAGTCGAGCTACGACGCCCTGAGGACAAGCTACGACTCGCTGCAGGCGACCCACGACTCCCTGCAAGACTCCTACGACTCACTGCAAGCCTCCTACGACTCACTGCAGGACGACTACACCACACTCTCCGCCCAGTACGACACCCTCAGGGAGAGCGTCGACTCCGGCCTCGCCTCCCTATCGGATGACTATGTCGCCCTTCAGAGAGAATACGACAGCCTCTCCCAGACGCTGACCAACAACGTCTACGGCACACCCGGCGACACCCAGATGCTCAACTACTTTTATCAGCTGACCCTCGCCGTCAGGAGCCTGAACACAACCCTTTGGGAATACTGTAACGAGGTTTCATCGTTCAGGAACACACTCACCGCCGGCGAGGTGCTGAAGATGGAGCCCACCGTGAGGAGCATCGTGGGATCCTCCCAAGACGATTGGGCCAACTACCAGAAGATACACCAGTACATAACGTCGAACGTGAAGTACGTCTGCGACATCGATTTCCCCTACATCGGTCAATACTTATACATCGACGTGAACGGCGTCCGGTACCTCACCGACTTCGATGTTGGTACAACAACGAACTACGTTCAGACGCCAGACTTCACTTTGCAGTACAAGCAGGGCGACTGCGACGATCAGGCCGCACTTGAGTACGCGATGATCAGGTACTACAACAAGTATATGGTCGGCGTCGACTACAACCTGTATCTGGCGGAGATGAAGTTCGCAGACGGCTCCGGCCACGTCGCCGTCTTCATGCCTGTCTCCGGGGGGAAGGTCACCATCCTGGATCCGGCCGGGAACTACCTGACCTCGACCTACTCGACCATAGCCGCCAAGGCGGCGGCCACCGAGTTGGACTCCTATAACTCCTTCTGGCTGTCGTCGAGTGGCTCGATAACTCAGATAACCCTGTACACCATCAGCATGTTAGATGGGAGCTATACGGTGGCCTCGCATGGGACGTTGGCTCAGGTGGCCTCCTTCCTGTCAAGCTAGGTCGAAGAATTAGAAGAGTTGAATCGGCGCCTAGATGTCGAGCTTCAGGGCTTCCTTGAGCCCCTTGTACCTGTTCCTGATGGTGACCTCTGTGACGCCCGCGGCGTCCGCGATCATCTTCTGTGTCCTCTTCTCTTCGTTCATCACACATGCGATGTAGAGGGCTGCCGCCGCCAGGCCCATCGGGTCCTTGCCGGCCGTCGTCCTCTTCTTCTCCGCGCGTTCGAGCAGCTCGACGGCCGTCTGCTGGGTCTTCTCGCCGATGTTGACCTTCGCGGCGATCTTCGGTACCCTGAACTGTGCCTTGGGGATGGGCATCTGCATAGTCAGCTCCCTCAGCAGGAGCCTGTAGCAGCGCGCGAGGTCCTTCTTGTCTATGGTGCTGTGGCGGCCTAGCTCGCGGAGGGTCCTCGGGGTCCCGGTGACCCTGCATGCGGCATAGAGGCTTGCGGCGGCGATGGCGGATATGCTTCTGCCGCGGACCAGGCCCTTCTCAAGAGCCTTCCTGTAGATGACCGCGGCCCTTTCCTTCACAGGCTTCGGTATGTGGAGCTTGTCAGTGAGCCTGCTGAGCTCCGTCATCGCGTGGCTAAGGTTCCTGTCGATGCTCGACTGGTAGCTGCTCCTGATGTGCCACTTCTTCAGCCTCAGCATCTGGAACATCGTCTTGGTCGGTATGGTCCGCCCGAAGGCGTCCTTCCCGACCTGGCCGATCATCGTGCTCAGTCCCTTGTCGTGGACGCTGAAGCTGAGGGGCATGCCCACGCGGCTTCTGCTCTCGCGCTCGTCCTGGCTGAAGGCCCTCCACTCCGGGCCGTCGCTCATCAATCCGTCAGCCACGACCAGGCCACATGAACCACAAATCTTCTCGCCAGTATCATTGTCGATGATTATGGACTTGCTGCCGCACTCGGGGCAGACGTCCTCCTGCTCCTGCCTCTTCATCATCATGCCGATGGTATACCCTCCCACATATTATTGGCGGAATAATCCGAGCCCTATCGGAATCGGACGGCTCGCCTATAGAGTATGCTTTCACCCCCATAATAGTAT
>CAZYUK010000030.1:0-10470 GCA_964650675.1 uncultured Candidatus Bathyarchaeia archaeon | reverse complement strand
ACCTGCTTCAAGTGGCTCAACCAACGTCGATGATCGGGCGTTCAGATATAAACAGCTAGGCTGAGGTGGGTGAGCCACCGAGCAGTCACTCGACGTATATCGCCGGGCGGAACGGCTTCGCCCTGCCGGCCCTCTTCGCCGGGTCCTTTATCCACGGATCGCTCTCACTCGAGACCTCGACGTCGCAGCCGAACTCGGCCCTCAGGAAGCTTGAGGCGTCCTCCAGGAGTGCGGTCTCGTTCACGTAGCCTAGCTCCCTCCTGAGCCTCATCGTCTTCTCGGGCATCTTCTTGATCTCATCGACCAGGACCCTTGCGTAGGCCGGGACCTCCTTCGTCTTGGTCTTCATCTCCTCGTCCTTGAACGCCTCGCGGATCAGGTTGCCTACGTCCAGCGCCCCCTTGTCGTTGAGCCTCATCGCCTTCTCCATGAGCTTCCACTTCCAACCATCGGCGACATAGAAGTGGACGGTGGCCGGCTTGATGCCCGTCACCTTGACTATGTTCTGGACGTCCTCGACGCAGTTCCTTGTGATTGATTCCAGCTCCTCAGCGTCCTCCCTGATGAGGGCGCCGTCGACCGTCGGCCAGGGCGCGTACGCGACGAAGTTCTCGTTCCCCATCTGCTCCCATATCTCCTCACAGAGGTGGGGGATGAAGGGGGCGAGCAGCCTGACCTGGGCATCCAATACGGTCCACTTGACGTGGACTATGGCCTTCCTGCGGGCCGCGTGGTCCCTGTCGAAGGCGACGCGCCTCATGTACCATTCCAGGTCCTGGTTCAGGTCGTAGAGGGCGGCGTGTATCGTCTTCCTCACCCTCATCTCCTTCATCGCCTCGTCGGCGTCGGCGATGTGGCTCTGCAGCCTGCTAAGCATCCATAGGTCGATCCCCTCGAGCTCGTAGTCCCCCTTGTCATGGTCCTCGATTATCTCGTTGGCCCTGGCGTTGAACCTTTCAAGGTTCTCCACCATGTTCCTCGCCAGCTCAGGGCTGAAGTCGGCGTCCTTCAGGGGCTCGGCAGTGATCATCAGGGACAGCCTCAGTGGGTCCGACCCGTATTCATCGACCGGCTTGATGAGAGGGACGATGTTGTTGAGGCTCTTGCTCATCTTCTGCCCCTCCATGAGGACGCTGCCGTTGACCATGATGCCCCTCGGCCACTTCTGCCTCGACCAGATGGCGTCGTGGATGAAGACCATGAATGTCAGGTGGTTTGGGATAAGGTCCCTGCCCGAGTGACGGGAGTCCAGTGGGTAGAAGTAGTCGAACTCGGTTCGGAGCTCCTCCACCTTCTCTGCCATGATGCCCGTCTTCTCAGCGACCTCTTGGGCAGAGCCCTGGCCCAGGAAGACGTAGTCCCAGAACTGCTCTGTCAACTGCTCGGGCTCCGGCTTCATCTCGTATAGCCCCTTAACCACGGTGTAGTAGGCCATGTATATCGTCGAGTCCGAGAGGGCCTCTATGATCCAGTCCTTCGCCCATGGCAGCCTGGTGCCTAGCCCCGCCTTCCTTGCGCAAGCCTTTGCCTTCAGCCAGTCTACGATGTTGTAGAATTCCTGCCTGAGCTCGGGCGGGATGATCTCCATGTTGTCTATGTTCTCCTTCGCCAGCCTCTTCCAGGCGGGGTCGCCGTAGTTGATGAACCACTGGTTCTCGAATATCTTGACGACGACTTCTGTGCCGCAGCGGCACATTACTGGCTCCACTAGCTCGTACATGGTCGAGGCGTTTCCCTGCTCTATGAGGTCCTGCTTCACCGCCTCCTTCGCCTGCTGGACGTTCATGCTGGCGTATGAGCCTGTGTTACCACGCATCCTGCCGCCGTGGAACTCGCTGCTGTAGACCTCCTTCGTCGCCTTCTCCAGCCTGGGATCGTTCTGGTCGATTATGCCCATCCTCTTGACGATGTCGACCGCTGGGCTCTCCCCCCAGCCCGGGAGGTCGATGACCGATACTGGCTCGATCCTGCTCACGTCTGTAGCCTTCACCTTGTAATTGGCCAGGCTTTTCCTGACATCCTCCTTCAGCTGCTCCAGCGCCACGTAGTCGAAGGGGGCGTGGGCGGGCACAGACATAACGACTCCTGTGGCGTTCCTCGGGTTCACGAACGGGGCCGGCAGGATGACGATCTCCCTCCCCGTGGCCGGGTTGACAAGCTTCTGCCCGATCAGCCTCGACCCCTGGAACTCGGAGGTCACCCTGACCTTCCTTCCGAGGAGCCTCAGCTTCTCCACCGCCTCGGCGCTTATCACCCACGTCTCGCCTTCCACCTTGGCCTCCACGTAGGCGGCGTCCGGGTTGAGCCACATGTTCGTGACCCCGAAGACGGTCTCGGGGCGCAGTGTGGCTGCAGGGAAGACGTCCTCCCCCATCCTGAACTTGATGAGCGTGTACTCCTCTATCTCGGGCTCCTTGTCGCCGACTGTGTCATGCTGGCCAACTGGGTTCCCACAGTGGGAGCACCATCCAACCGGATGGCTCCCCTGAGTGATGTAGCCCCTCTGCTTGAGCTTCGCGAACTGCCACTCGATGAACTTACTGTAGTACCTGTCCACGGTGGTGAACTCGCGGCGCCAGTCGATGCTGTATCCTATCCGACGCATGCCATGCTTTATCTCCTTGGCGAAGTAGTTCGCCATAGAGACAGGCGTCTCAAGCTCCGGTAGCATCTCAACGGGGATTTTGTAGAGGGTGAGGAACGTGCTGACGAGCTCGGGGTCCCTCGCCTTCAGCCTCTCGACCATGGCGAACAGCGGCGTCCCCGTGAAGTGCCAGGCCATGGGGAACAGGACGTTGTACCCCTTCATCCTCATGTATCTGGCGTGGACGTCGGTCATCGTATACGTCCTGCCGTGCCCTATGTGCTGCGGCGAGTTGGGGTAGGGGTAGGCGACCGTGATGTAGTACTTCGGCCTCTCCGGGTCGGGGTCGGCCTCGAATGCCCCTGCCTCCTCCCAGCGCGCCTGCCACTTGTCCTCAAGGCTCCTCCAATCGACCATGCACAGTAGCCTCTAACTCTTATCTAACCTGGATGCCGTCAGAATAAAGGTTGTGAGCAATGAAAGTTGCGCATCTTAAAACTGAGTCAACCCAGAACCATATCTCATGAGGTTATGGAGTTTGGCGGGCTGATCATTCCAGGACCGCCCTTATCCTCCGGACGCCCGCGGAGATCCCCTCCTCCTTCACTATCTTGAATCGCCCGAGCTCGGCCGTGTTCCTCACATGCGGGCCGCTGCACAGCTCCGTCGAGAAGTCGCCTATGGAGTATACAGAGACCTTTTCCCCGTATTTCTGCTCGAACACCGCCTGGCTTCCCATCCTCTTCGCCTCGTCCAGGGTGGTCTCGATCCTCCTGACTGGGAGGGCCCTCTTGATCTGCAGGTTGATCAGGTCCTCCACTTTCCCTATCTCCTCCTCGGTCAGCTTCCTGTCGAAGTTGAAGTCGAACCGCAGGCGCTCCTGCGTTATGTTCGAACCCTTCTGGTAGATCTCCCTGCCCAGGACCCGCCTGAGCGCCTCGTTGAGCAGGTGGGTCGCGGTGTGCAGCTTCACCGTCGCCTCGGCCGTGTCGGCCAGGCCGCTGCCGAACCTCTTGTCTGCGCTGGCCCTGGACACCTGCTGATGCTTCTCGAACTCCTCCTTGAATCCATCAGCATCGACCGGGATTCCGTTCTCCCGCCCCAGCTCCTTCGTCATCTCTATTGGGAAGCCGAAGCTCTGGTAGAGAAGGAAGGCGTCCTCGCCGTCGATCTCCTTCTTCTCGCTGGCCATCCTGTTGAACCTGTTCAGGCCCCTAGCCAGCGTGTTGTTGAACCTTCTGTACTCCTTTTCCAGCTCGGATACGATGAACTCCTCATTTGACTTCAGGTGTGGGTAGTCCCTTGAGTACTCCTCTATCACGACCTTGGCCAGCCCGCTCAGGAACTCCTCCTCTATGCCTAGCAGCCTTCCGTGCCTTATCGCCCCCCTGATGAGCCTCCTCAGAACGTACCCTTGCTCCACGTTCAGGGGGACTATCCCCTCGGCCAGGATGAAGGTGGCCGCGCGTGAATGATCGCATATCACCCTGACGCTCCTGAGCAGGTTCTCAGGGATGGTTTCGATGGCCGCCTGTTCCTTGATCTTCTCGATCAACGGGGCGAATATCTCTGTCTCATACACGTTATCATTCCCCTGCAGGACGGCGATGGTCCGCTCCACCCCCATCCCTGTGTCGACGTTCCTCTGCTCTAGCAGCTCGTACTTCCCGTCCGAGGTTCGGTTGTACTCCATGAAGACGTTGTTCCATATCTCATCGTATTTCCCGCAGAAGCAGCCGGGCCTGCATTCGCTTCCGCAAGGCTCCTTGCCGGTATCGTAGAACATCTCCGTGTCGGGCCCGCACGGCCCTGTGCTGCCTATGGGCCCCCACCAGTTGTCCTCCCTGGGCAGGTAGAATATCCTATTCTTAGTGACCCCGAGCTCCTCCCATATCCTCGCGCTCTCCGTGTCCCTCGGTATCTTGTCGTCGCCTGCGAAGACGGTGACGTAGAGCCTGTCCTTGTCAATGTTGAGCCACTCCCTGCTGGTCAGGAACTCGTAGCTCCAGGGTATCGATTTGTCCTTGAAGTAGTCGCCGAGGGACCAGTTGCCCAGCATCTCGAAGAAGCTCAGGTGGAAGCTATCCCCCACTTCGTCGATGTCGCTTGTTCTGAGGCATTTCTGCACGTTCACGAGCCTCTTCCCGCTCGGATGCGGTTGACCAAGCAGGTATGGCACGAGGGGGTGCATCCCGGCCGATGTGAAGAGGGCGGTGGGGTCGTTCTCAGGCACGAGGGAGGCGTTGGCTATCACCTTGTGCCCCTTTTCCTTGAAGAACTCAAGGAACATCCTCTTCAGTTTGTCAGAGCTAATCAACTGAACCACCCATACTGACTTCCAGGATCATTTCGGAGCATCCTGGGCACATGAGCAAGAAGTAAGCTACCTGCTGGTACCCGCATGCGTTCAGCTCCTAGAACTAGGATATGGCAGGTATGCCTAAAAGAAACTTGGGGAGGATTAGCCGCCGAAGAGGGCTCCGAGGCCCTGGAGATCTTCCTCCTTCTTCTCCTCCTTCTTGGGGGCTGCCGCAGCAGGCTTCTCCTCGGCCTTGGCGGCGGGGGCTGACACGGCTGCCGGGGCAGCGGCGGTGAATACGGGGGCCTTGAGGGCCTCATCAATGTTGACCTCCGCGAGGGCGGCGACGAGGGCCTTGACCCTGACCCCGTCCGCTTGGATCCCCGCGGCGCTGAGGATGCTTGTGATGGCCTCCTCCGTGATCGGCTTACCCGCGCTGTGGAGGAGCATAGCGGCGTACATGTACTCCATACATCTCACCATGAGTAGATGATTCTGTTCTCTCGAACCGTGAAGATACAACGAGACAGCCCCTTTTTATTCTTTCCTATCAACTCGCCTCGGACGGGAATCGTTTAATCCCCATGGCCGCATCCTGATCTGGACGGCTCATGGTGAAGAGGATAGGGAGGAGGGCCTGGGAGGATCTCAGTCCATGGGAGAATTCAACACTCAATCCCAGCGTAAAGCCGGTGGCATCCGTCGGCTGCGGCGAGGTCGTCGAGGTGGAGACCTGGGACGCCTTCGGGGGCGCGGTGAAGCCCGGGCAGACGAGGCAGCAGGCGCTCGAGCGTGGCGTCAAGGTGCCTTCAAACCCGGTGACCGGCCCAATATTCGTCGAGGGCGCCGAGCCGGGAGACACGCTGGTCGTGGAAATACTCAGCATAGAGCTGCCTGAGCGAGGGGCTACGACCATCTCCCCTGGCTTCGGCGGCCTGGAGGGGTGGCTGAACCTGATGACCCCGAGGACCAAAATAAGCGAGATCAAGAGCGGCACCGTCCTATATGTCACCGACAAGGGCGAGACGGTCAAGGTGGACGCGGACCCCTTCATAGGCACCATCGGCGTCTCCCCGAGGAGCGAGGCGATCAACACCCTCACCCCGGGCACCCACGGGGGCAACATGGACTGCCCAGATATCAGGCCCGGCAACAGGCTCATGCTCCCCGTCTACCAGAGGGGCGCCCTCTTCGGCCTAGGCGACGTCCACGCCGTGCAGGGAGACGGCGAGGTCTGCGGCTCAGCCATCGAGGTTCCGGCGGTTGTCAGGCTCAGATTCGAGGTGCTGAAGGGGAAGACAATCGCCTGGCCGAGGGTCGAGTCTGGTGATGAGATAATGGCGGTGTGCAGCGCCCGCCCCCTCGAGGACGCGGCGAGGTTCGCCTACAGGGAGCTCGTCCGCTGGATGGTCACCGACTATGGCTGGGAGCGGGACGACGCGTACATGTTCCTGAGCATAGCCGCCAGGGCCAGGATAGCCCAGATAGTGGACCCACTCTACACGGTGGTGGCGAAGCTCCCCAAGAAATATCTTAAGCGATGACGCTGTGTGGATCGTGATAGCATGGACTCGAGCAAGGCGTGCCCCAAGTGCGGTGGCGAGATGAGGCAGGGAGAGATGCTCTTCGACGTGAGCATAATGATGTCGAACCCGATGAGCCCGCTGGGCGGATTCTCCGCCTACTCAGCGGCCGCCATGTCGGATCATACGACGGCCAGCCCCCACTGGGAGGAGAAGACGGGGAGGAGGAAGGGCTTCATACTGAAGAGCGATGAGAAGAAGAAGCTGATCGTGGATGGCTACAGGTGCAAACTCTGCGGCTACATTGAGCTCTACGCGACCGAGGAGAAGCTGGAATAGCCTACATCTCCATCAACTTGTCCGCGTTTCTGACGCGCCGACCCATTTTACGGGAAGATGTTATCACGTCGCCTGTGGATACGGGATGTTCTAAAGTTTAGTATGAAATACCCGGGTAAGCTTACTCTACTACTATGAGATGGCGTTTCGTGGCGTCTACGATCGTCATAGCAGCCATGATCGGATACGCCTCACTGATCTACGTTCCCCAGTATTCCCAGAGTCTAGCATACGCAGCTTCGGACGAAAAGGCGGAGAACGCGGACAGGGGCTTGGTCGACGCGAACACGAGGTTCGCCTTCGACATCATGAGGGAACTCGGTGAGGAGGACGACGGCAAGAACATATTCATCTCCCCGTTCAGCATCTCAATGGCTCTGGCGATGGCCTATAACGGCGCGGAGGGCTCGACCAGGGAGGCCATGGCCGATACCCTTCAATTCAGCGGCATGAACCTGGCCAGGGTGAACCAGGGCTACCTGGACCTGATTGGTAGCCTTGAAAACGTCGACAGCCAGCTGAGCCTGAACATAGGCAACTCGGTCTGGGTGGACAGTTGGTTTGAGCCGAAGGTCAATAGGACCTTCACGGGCAGGTTGAGCACCAATTATCAGGGAGAGACTTTCATCAGGCGTTTTGAAGAAACCCAGACGATCCAAGACATAAACGGCTGGGTCAGCGGCGAGACGAACGGGAAGATAGACAAGATCGTCGAGCGGATTGAGCCGGACACGGTGATGTTCCTGCTCAACGCGATCTATTTCAAGGGAGACTGGACGAAGAAGTTCGACGCGTCCAACACGTACAAGGGGGATTTCTTCCTCGATGATGGAACCATCGTTGAAGCAGACTTTATGTCGACATTGGAGGATTTTAGGTACTACTCTGGGGAAGACTTCGAGGCGGTTAGGCTGCCCTACGGTAGGGACAAGGTGGCCATGTATATTTTCCTCCCGGACGAAGGCATCTCCCCTGACTCTTTCATTGCCGGCATAAACCAGGCTGACTTCGACGATTATCTCAGCCAATTCTCTTCTCCGAGCAATATCAGGGTGGACCTGCCTAAATTCAGGCTGGAGTACGGCACGAGGCGCCTCAACGATGCCCTGAAGAGCCTAGGAATGGGCGTGGCGTTCGACGCTGGAGCCGCCAACTTCAACGGAATCGCCAGAGTCGACCCTGAGAACCTCTTCCTTTCCTTCGTCGACCACAAGGCCGTCATAGAGGTCAACGAGAAGGGGACCGAGGCCGCCGCCGCGACGAACGTCGGGATAGGGCTGACAGCCGCGCCCAGCTACGAGACGCTCATAGTCAACAGGCCGTTTTTCTTCGTGATCAGGGACGACCGTTCGGGCTCGATCCTCTTCATGGGCAGAATCGTCGACCCTACTCAATCGGTTTCCCCTTAACGCAATTATTTTCGACGTGTGCTCTATACCTATTACCTAGAATGAGATACAAGCGAGACATGCAGACGCGCAGGGCTTTGAAAAATCTCTAGGAGTCTAGAACTAGAATTATCTACCAATTCACGCTGTAATCGTTTTTAAGCTGGGATATGCGTGGAGGTAATATGAGCACAGAACCAGAAAACGAGAAGGAAGAGCAGGAACAAGAATGTTGTGGGCCAGGCTGTGGAAGCCATCATCGCTGGGGCCACCATAGAATGCACATGATGCGCTTTGCTACGATGACTCTGGAGGAAGAGGTAGAGTTCCTCGAAGCTGTTAAAGAGCGATTGGAGGAAAGGCTGTCATCTGTAAACGCGCGTCTCCAGAAACTTAAAGCCTGACACCTATTTTTTTTTACCCGCACTCATCCGTTCCCGTGACGCCTGAGGTTAAAACCTTGCTATGAGACGGTGGCAGCTAAAATCACGCCCTGAATTTTTCATAATCCTGACAAAGGTCCCCCTGATACACCCCTAGGTGGACGCGCGCACCAAGATCTTACGCTAATTCTATATGTAACAACACTTAAGAAATAAGTAGATGAAAGAGGCTGTGCAACATACAGCCGAAGCTATGGATCAATAAACGAATGGAGATTTGATTAGGATGCCGAGAAGAAAGGTAAAATGCGAAAAATGCGGATTCGAGTGGGAGACTCAGGCCCCATTCACCAAGACTATGTGTCCGAGCTGCCACCAGCAGACGAACGTAGCGCCGCCTGAAGAAAAAACGATTTAAATTATTTTTTCAGCCCGTGTACACAAAGTACCTCAAATAGTCTCCCCCATTTTCCTCCTCAACTCCTCTTCTAGGTACTTCCTCTCGTCCAAGCTCTCCCTCCACCTCTTCTCCATCGCCCTCCGCTCCTCGGAGGAGATGAAGTCACCACTTCGAGCCCTGTTGAGGAGATCCACAAACCCGCGATACGTGTTTTCCTTATCCACCGGCTTGGACACCCTGGAGTGGATTATCTCCCTCTGGGTCTTTACCGCAGCGAGGAGGCCGAGGATCGGCTTCACCGCCTCCAACGCCGCCTTGAAATCATCTTCCTCATGCTTCACACTGACCGAGACGAGCTGAAGCACAGGCGTCGCAGGCGCCTCGTAGATGCTCCGACCATCAACGTTCCTGCGCCCCCCCGAACGTATGACCTCGGCCTCCTCTATCAGACGTTGGAGCACATCGCCATCGACCCTGCATGCGACATACTTCTTGGACACGCCGAAGCCTCCTTCATCCCGGAACCCCTTCTTCAGCAGCCTCGTCTCGAAGGCGGCGGGGAGTAGCCTCATCACCACCGAGAAGCCCTCTAGGTCCGCCGTCTGGCTGGCATGGAGAAGGTTCTTGAGGTGCCTCAGGCTCTCCGCGTCTCTGTAGACGATGGCTAGGGTGACCTCGTCTCCCGGCAGGGCGACCTCAACCACGGGCGTCGGCCTCTGTTCCTCACCGATCCCGACAACTGGCACGGTGAGCACTCCCTCAGATACGTACTCCATGACATTTGTCTCGTTCAGCTCCTCCACGAGGCCGTTTAATGTGCCCTTGACGAGCCAATACCATGGAAGAAAACGTGTCCTCGACTCCAACTCGGTCGAAACCAAATCAACGCAGTCCAGCCTAATCAACCATCCGCCCCAAAAAGGAGATGTGTTCGTAGTTGCGGAACGATAAAGAGCCACATGATGCGGTGTTCACATATGCCTGAAGTTTAAGATGGCCTCTTTCCGCATATCACCGCCGAGTAGATCTTACCTGGTCTATAACATCTGCATGAGAAGACCACCAACCCTTAGAGTGATCTATCAAGACCTCCACGCGTGCTCTTTTTCTCCGACAACGAAATTTTTTGATTGGGACATGTTTTCGGATCGAAGAAACCATTGCCTAAACCTTTTTATTCCGAGGGCCTGGTTTAGAGTTGCTAAAAAGCGGGTGAAAGGCTATGTATATATGCCTGCTCCCGCACCAATTGAGTAGCGTCTGGGAAAAGGGAAGCAAGATGACGACCGCGTATGATGTACCCGCCGACCTGCTGATAGAGAAGCTGAGCTCCTATATTCAGGAGAACGTCAAGGAGGTGACGCCGCCGGAATGGGCATCATACGTGAAGACCGGGAGCCACGCGGAGAGGGTGCCCCAGAGGCCGGACTGGTGGTACATCAGGAGCGCCTCGCTTCTCAGGAAGCTCTACTTCAACGGGCCGGCCGGCGTCCAGAGGCTGAGGAAGGAGTACGGCGGTCGCAAGAGGAAGGGGGTGTTCCCAGCCCACTTCAG
>CAZYUK010000029.1:0-10545 GCA_964650675.1 uncultured Candidatus Bathyarchaeia archaeon | reverse complement strand
TTCTAAGCTCATCTACTTTGCAAGGACAGCCCCCGTAGTGGGTCGGGAGTATGGCCTTGGTCTTTCTCGTGACCCGCTCGGCCACGCTGGCAGGGTCCAGGCCGAGGTACTTCTCCTCGATGTCGGCGAAAATCGGCGCTGCCCCGACGTGAAGGACGGAGTTGACCGAGGAGATGAAGGTGAAAGAGGGTACGATCACCTCGCTGCCTGGCTCAAAGTCGTAGCTTAGGAGGAGCGCTTGGAGGGCCGAGCTGCCCGCGTTGAAGGCCACGCCGTACCGTCTGCCGACGAAATCCGAAATCTTACCCTCGAACTCCTCGACTGTAGGGCCTGAAGACCAGTAGAACCCCCGTCTTATCACGCTCGTGATGCTCTCGACGTCCGCCTCGTCCCAGAAAATCCTGTACAAGGGTATGTTCTTCGAGCCCATGGCAACCAAACTCTTCAACCGACTTATTATTCACTTTTTGTTTAATAACTTATTCTTGACCCAATGAGATCATGCATAGTATTAGGTTTTGTAAACTAATCGAAAAGAATAGTTTTATTTAATCAACATCGGGAACCTTTAATGAGAGTGTTCTAACTTGCCCAGCCCAAGGGAAAAGCTATCAGATTACTATAGGGGTAAAAGCGTCCTGATCACGGGCGGCTGCGGGACGATCGGCGGCGCCATCGTCAAGAAGCTTTTAGACCTCGACGTGAAGGTGGTCAGGATCTACGACAATAATGAGTACGGCCTGTTCGATTTCCAGCAGAGGTACGATGGAAACCCCCGGCTGAGGTTCCTGCTAGGAGATGTCAGGGATAAGACTAGACTCACCTACGCCTTGAAAGGGATCGACATCGTATTCCACGCAGCTGCCCTCAAGCATGTCTCCCTCTGCGAGTATAACCCCTTCGAGGCAATCAAGACCAACGTCGAGGGGACGCAGAACGTGATCGAGGTCTCCCTGGATGAGAACGTCCAAAAGTTCGTGATGATAAGCACCGATAAGGCCGTATCGCCTATCAACACCATGGGGGCGACGAAGCTCCTCGGAGAGAAGCTCACGATAGCCGCGAACTACTATAAAGGCGGCAAGAGGACCGAGTTCAGCTGCGTCCGCTTCGGGAACGTCCTCAACTCCCGCGGCTCCGTCTTCGAGATTTTCAGATCCCAGATCGCGGCTGGTGGTCCCCTCACGCTCACCTCGCCTGACATGAAGAGGTTCGTCATGTTGATCCCTGAGGCCGTCCAACTCATCCTCGAGTCGACACGTGTATCTAAAGGAGGGGAGGTCTTCATCCTCAAGATGCAGGCCCTGAGAATAAGAGAACTGGCTGATGTCATGATAAAGAAGCTCGCGCCGCAATATGGCTACGATCCAGGAAAAATCAGGGTCGAAACGATTGGGGAGAGGCGAGGCGAGAAGCTTGACGAGGAGCTCATGACCCAGTACGAGTCTAATTACGCTCTTAACCTCGGAGAATACTACGCCGTCATACCCCTCTACGACATGGACGACCACTACAGGAACGTCAAGTTCGACAACAGCGCCAAGGTAAACGCGCTCAATACCGATAACGCGGCATTGTTGTCGAAGGTGGAGATCGAGGGGCTGATCGAGAGCGTCATGGCCGAGGATGAGGGGTAGCTCTCACTCTTCTCCAGCCACTACAATTTATGGGGTACCCTGCTCCCATCTCCTCTTCTTCTCCAGGTACTCATCCTTGCCATACCTGACCTTGGCAGGGTTCCCGAATACTACCTTGCCGGGGGGTACATCCTTCGTGACCACCGAGCCGAACCCTACGACAGAGCCTCTGCCTACAGTTATCCCCGCCTTCAGCATGGCGCCTGCGCAGATGACGGCGCCGTTTTCGACCTTAACCCCCACCATCTTCGGTGACATGGGGAAGGGGTCGTTTGTGAAGATGACGCCGGGACCAATGAAGACGTCGTCTCCTATAACCGTCAACGGCGGGATATAGACCATCCCCTCTATCTTGCACCTCTTACCGATCTTGACGTCGTAGTCGATGTGGGTTAGGGAACCGATCTTGGTTCCGTCGCCGACCTCCGTGTTGTCGCCGATGTAGGTGAAGTGCCAGAACTTCACTCCCCGACCGAGCCTCACGTTCTTCCCGGTATGCCTAATGACTTCAGACAAGACGAATCACTAAATCATTCTGATTATTTTGTACAAGTATTTTTCCAGAGAGTAAAAGCTTGTTCCGCCATCGATTGGAGAAGCCGTTCCTCTGTACTCCGAATGATAGGTCATTGGGATAATTACTCTAATTAACTTTAAATTGGTCCTTTATTTATCTGGTCTTCTAACTCGAAGGAAGTATTCTCCGAAGGGATGCGCTCTATTGGTCCAAAGTGAGGCCCTTAAAGCCCTGAGAAGGATGGATATGGCCACAGCCGCAATCTTGGTTCAGTTCCTCGTGTCAGTCGCCTTCAACCTGATGGGCGGATTCATGCCCCTATTCATCAGCAGCGACCTCGGCTTCTCGCTCATAGATGCGACTTATTGGACAGGTCTCGCCTCATTAGTATCCTCGAGCCTGCTGGCTTTGACAGCCCCCTTCTGGGGATGGATGTGTGACAGGGTCGGCGTGAAGAAGATCATGATCATTGTCATCGTCGGGAACATCATCGTCTACTCTGGCATGGCCCTCTCGGCGGATGTTATCCAAATAATCCTCTTCAGGGGCCTACAGGGTTGCTTCGGCGGGCTAAGCACTGTAATGTTCACGTTTGTCGCCGAGGTCGCTCAGCCGAGGAACCTGAAGAAGGCCCTTAGCTACCAGATGGTGGCGATGACTATGGGTAGTCTCGTCGCCCCAGGAATAGGAGGCGTGATGGCCTCGCTCGCAGGATACAGGATTACCCTCGCCTCGTCGGCCATCCTCTTCGTCTGCATAATACCAGTCATTTCCATACTGAGCATGCCTCCACCTGAGGCGAAGAGGGGCGATGCAAGGCGTTTCACCTTCGAGGACTTTAAATCGATTCTGCCGGACGTGATCTCCCTCGTCTTGATCTATATCTGCATAAGTTTCATCTCTCCTATCATCTCCTGGTTCATCGAGTCCTTGGGCATCCCATACGAGCAGCTGCTCTTCTACACCACAATAGCCACTGTCCTCAACGGCCTTGCCTTTGTGGCTGGGACCACTCTCCTGACGAAAGTAATCACAGATAGATCACTCGCCTTCCTCTCGGCAGGCGCTGGTGTGGCTATCATGGCGACCGCCTTCGTAGTTAGTCCCCTCCAGTTCATCTTCGTAAGAATCCTGATCAGCTTCATGCAGGGTGGGATACCTCCAAATCTACTCGGCGGTAGATCTGGTAGGAGGGGTACTGGGATGGGCTTCCTTAATTCAGCCCGCTTCCTCGGCATGGCGATTGGCCCGTTTATGGCGACATCGATCCTGGGCAGCGGTGAGCCTCCTCTGCCCTTCTACATGTTCATGACAGTGGCCATTGTGTCATTCATTGCAGCTGTTTTCATCCACCTCACACGCAATCGGAGTTCATCCTCGAACGAGGAACAGGCTATTTAGACTTCTCCTCATGCGTACGTTTATACCAAGTGTATAAAAACACGGAACTGCTATTGCCCATTTCCGCATCCTTGGACAGGATGGGTGTTAGGAAGGTTGGGTGCATCAGCTCGACAATAAAGCCCCTTGAACTCTCAATCAACCTAGACTGAACATTCTTGAGAAGTTGGTCGAGAAATGAGAAGAGTGTTATCCCAGGGCGTTTATCGCCCTGTAGAGGGTATCCTTTATCTTTGCGAGGAGCTCCTCGTCCTCCACTTGGATGGCGTCTAGGGTGTTGTACTGGAGGCCGGCCATCTCCCTGAGCGCTGAGAGTTCCTCGGGTGGCATAACGTTCCCAAGGTCCTCCAGGTAGGCGACCTCGTTCCTGTTGCCGGCGATCTCCTCGTCAAGGTGCTCGACATCCCATGTGTAGCCCGAGGCCTTCGCGACGTACTCCTCCTCGGAGGCGTCGCCTATGAACTTCCTGATCTCGAGGAGCTCAAGATCACCTGCCGACTTATCGTAGGTCTCCTGCATGCCGTCGATCTCGGCGGCGAGTTTACCAACCATCTCCTCGCGTTTATCGATCCATAGCTTCGCCTTATCCGCGTACTTCTCGAAGAGCCTGGCGAAGGTCTCCTCCTTCATCTTTCCATCGCGGAAGAGCTTCACGAGCTTGATCTCAAGGGCGAGGCTCTTAGCGAGGCTCATCATGACCTCCTTTGTCAGGGGGTCAGGCGTGTACGTAACAGCCTCAACCGGCTTAACTGCCTCCGTGCTCACCTCAACAGCTTCCTTTACTAGATCAGAGGAAGGCTCCGCGCTTATTGCTTCATCGGTCGCCTCAACGGGCTCAGGCGCGGGCGGCGTCTCTACCAGGGGCTCTTCCACCACAACCGGCTCGGTTTTAGGCTCCTCAACGACGACCTCCAAGGATGGTGTAGGCGGGGTGGGCTTCTCGGGCATGGCCTCGGCCTCCTCGGCAGCTCCCTCAATCACCGCGTCCTCGATGGTATTCACCTCTGCTTCCTCGATGACTGGAACCGCCTCGTCCTCAGACTGTGCTTGCGATTCCGCCGGGGCTACAGTCTCGACCTCGATTGTGGGCAACTCCTCAGCAGGTGGGGTCTCCTGAGCTTTAGGCGCCTCCGTCTTAGTCTCGATCTCCACATCCTCAGAGGCCTCAACGGGCTGAACAGCGTCAACCGATAGCTCCTCTGCCTCGGCCTCCTCGACGATCACGGGCTTCTCCGCCTCAACCTCGGTCGGAGTCGCCTCAGTGGCGGCTTCCACGACGGGTTTTTCCTCGCTTACCGGCTCAGCCTCCTCAGGGGCCTTGGCTTCCACGGACTCCTCGGGATCGTCCTCTTTCCCCTGCTCAGTCTTGTATAGTGGATAACCACAGTTTAGGCAGTAGAGGGTCTTAGGGACACCCTCTTTGCAGTTAGGGCAGTTCACGACCTCGGGCGACTCGTCTACCTGCATAACGACTCCTCACATGATCTATTGACTAAAAGAATCTCTGTTGGGTAATTTAATGATTTTTAGAATGAACCTTTACAAAAACAGTCAATCGGAGCCTTAATTCTGCTCAATATTTAATATTCTAGCCTCTATCCGAATCGATCCACTGATCTGTGTATCAATATTAATTAATTTCATATGTTATATATAATAATAATTATCATTTATTTGTAATATTGGCTGGTCGGCTGAATTAAGACCAGATAAAGAAAATCGCAAAATTTCAGATATTTCCTCTGAGGCAATTGAGCTCGCGCCTAGAGTCAACTTCAAGAATTCATATAACTCGAGACGGCGATATGTTAACCATGGATTGCAAGCCTAGGTTCAGCGAGCTGGAGCTGAGCTACTACTCGCGCCACATGGTGCTTGACGAGATCGGGTCGAAGGGTCAGCGCAGGCTGAAGGAGTCGAGGGTCCTCGTCGCCGGCCTCGGCGGCCTTGGGAGCCCGCTCTCCATCCAGCTCGCCAGCCTAGGCGTCGGCTACCTCAGGCTTGTGGACAGGGACATCGTCGAGGTCTCTAACCTCCAGAGGCAGCAGCTCTACGGATTCGATGTCGTAGGCTACCCAAAGGTCGAGGCAGCGACGATGAGGCTCGCCAAAGTCAATCCCTTCATCGAGCTTGAGCCAATACCAGAGTCCCTCAACACAGGCAACGCGAAAAGACTCCTGGAAGGCGTTGACGTCGTCGTTGACGGCCTCGACAGGATGGCGCCAAGGTACGCGTTGAACAGGGCTTGCTTAGAGACCAGGACCCCCTACGTCTATGGCGCAGTGATAACCCACATGGGGAACGCCTCGACGATAATCCCGGGTGAGACGCCGTGCTTAGAGTGTTTCCAGGGTGGCCTAGATGACACGAACATCCTTACATGCGCCACGGTCGGCGTGACCCCTTCAATAATCGCCATAATAGCGAGCATCCAGGTCTCAGAGGCCGTGAGGATCATGCTCGGCAGGAAGCCTAACCTCGCCGGTAAACTGCTCTTCTGCGACCTCGAGGACCTGAGCTTCGACTCAATCAACCTCGCCAGGGTCGAGGGATGCCCGGTCTGCGGGGCTCGGAAGACTGAACAGAAGCCGACGGAGTTCGTTGAGGAAATCTGCGGCCGAGACGGGAGGAGGGTCTTCGTCATCACGCCAGAGGAAACTGTCAGGCTGAACCTATGCGAGGTCGCTGGAAGACTCAGGAAGAGGGGATTGAAGCTCGACGTTGAGGCGAAGATGGGCGTTACATTCTCCGGTGAACCGACACTTAAGGGAAGCATACTTATCTCAGGCGTGGGCATCATCGAAGGCCTCAAAAATAGCGAGGAAGCGGTCTCACTCTACACAGCCTCGACCGGGCAAGGGAAAAAGAGCTGAAAAAGGAGTAAGAGGTGTAGGCCTTTCATCGCAGCCTTCTCGAGCTCGCCGCGCGCGAAGATAACTGCCAGCCCCTTTTTTAAATAAAGAAAAACGCAGGACAACGTAGAACTCATATTACAACATTACTCTATACTATCTGGGGTTATTCCTGTGCTGACCATAGCCATCGTAGGGAAGACGAACGTCGGCAAGACGACGCTCTTCAACGCGGCAACACTCCTGAACGCCGAGATCTCCAACTACCCTTTCACCACAAAAGAGCCTAACGCAGGCACCGCCTATGTCAGCGATATCTGCGTCTGCAACGAGCTCGGCGTCAAGGACAACCCGCAGGACTCGGCCTGCGTGGACGGCTGGAGGTACAGCCCGGTCAAGATGCTCGACATCCCGGGCCTCATAAAGGACGCCTGGATGGGGAGAGGCCTAGGCAACAGGTTCCTCTCCATCATCGGCCAGGCCGACGGCATAATCCATGTCGTCGACGCCTCGGGCTCCGTGGACGCCGAGGGGAAGATAGCCCAGCCAGGGTCGGGCAACCCCGTCCAAGACGTCCTCGACATAGAGATGGAGATGGAGAGGTGGCTGGCCGAGATAATAATGCATAACAAGCCCCTCATCGAGAAGGAGGCCTCCGAGACGTCTCTCGCCGAGGCGATGTCCCAGACCCTCTCCGGCGTGAAGGCGAGGCCAGCTCAAGTCACCGAGGCCTTGGAGAGGTCGGGACTCACGGAGAGGCCGTTCGAGAGGTGGGGTAAGGAGAGGACGATGAGGTTCGCCGCCGACCTCCTCCCCGCAATAAAGCCGATAATGATCATCGCCAACAAGATGGATATCCACTCAGCCGAGGAGAACTTCGACATGCTCACAGACTACTTCAGTGAGAGGCTCGTGCTAGCGTGCTCGGCCGAGGCTGAGCTGGCGCTCAGGAGGGCTGAGAGGCTTGGGCTGCTCCAGTACACGCCGGGTTACGAGAAGTTCAAGATATTGGACGGGGCGAAGCTGACGCCGGAGCAGAGGAGGGCGCTCGACTACGTGGAGCAGAGGGTCTTCGCGAAGTGGATGAGGACCGGGATACAACAGGCCCTCAACACCATGGTCTTCAAGCTCCTCAAGACGAACATGGTCTACCCAGTCGCTGACGAGTCCGGCTACGCCGACACCCACGGGAACGTGCTTCCGCACGTCCACCTGATGCCGGACGGCTCGACCCCGATGGACCTCGCCAAGGAGGTGCACACTAGACTGGCCGAGAACTATGTCCTCGCCATAGACGCCAAGACCGGGATGCGTCTGCCGAAGGACTATCACCTCAGGCACAGGGATGTGGTCAAGATCATGACCCAGCCGAGGGCGAAGCCCAAGAAATAGGCACAGAACACTCTTCATAGCGGGTAGGATCGAGCTGGCTAAACCCTTTATTAAAATAGTTTCCATGAAAATAATATTCGGGTTACTGAGATGAGTGAGAAGCAGGTGGATATGAGAGGAAAAGTCTACGAGTTCAGGGGCCTCGTTGAATACCATGAAGGCTCTGTCGTCAGCCGCACCATTATAGACAAGGACGTGGGAACAGTCACGTTGTTCGCCTTCGATGATGGGGAGGGATTGAGCGAGCACACCGCGCCGTATGATGCGCTAGTCGTCGACCTCGAAGGCGAGGTCGAGATCAGAATAGCGGGGAAGAAGAGTCTCCTGAAGGAGGGCGACATGATAATAATGCCACCTAACAAGTCGCACGCCCTCAAAGCCCTGACGCGCTTCAAGATGATGCTGGTGATGATAAGAGCGGACTAGATGACGGCTTTTTCCCTTCTTGGTTTCCGAGGTCTAGTGTTCATGTCCTCCGGTCTCCTCGCTTCCGTGTTCACCTGCTCCGGTGATCGAGGCGTAGAGGCCATGTGAGAAGAGGACGAACCCAAGCTCAGCCTGGACATATTCTCTGGCTGCCTTCACGTCGTTCACATCGTGTTTCTTTGTCTCCAGAATGTGTTTGAAGCGGGTAGTCAATTCCTCTTCTAGGACGTGTGAGAGGTAGCTGATTACCTCTTTTGGGTCCCCTTTTTCGATGGCTTTCTCAGCCCTGGGAACGACCGGCCCCCAGTCTAGCCCCGCTGGTTTGAGCCCCGTGTATGGAGCTCCTTCTCCCCTCCTGTGCAATCTTACGGCTGTCTCATAGAACCAGTAGTCGGCGAGTTTAGCTGCTTCCTTGCTCTGCTTTCTCACTTTTAACGCCTTTTTGAACGCCTGAGAGAGCTTCTTTTCAACCTTCTTGGGAACCCAAGGGAGAACGTAGTTGATGTTCCCCGTCTCGAAAGCCTTCTTTGCGGCTTTTACCACAGGCCCATCTAAGGTATCGCAATGCGGAGGCATCATTAACCCCGAATAATTTTATCAATTCATCCATTTTAAACATTATTAAACGTGTGATTGAAGAAAGCTTCTACCATCCGACCAGCCTAAACCTTTTTATCAAAACTCTTCCAAGCATCCATGGACCATGGGCTTAGCTGATGATCTCAGAGTCTTCTTCGGAGGTACGGAAGGGAGACGGGTCGTCCTCGTCGGGATCGGCAGCCCCATCAGGGCTGACGACGCCGTCGGCCTCAGGGTCATTGAGCTCCTCGAGGGGAGGAAGCTCAGAGACGTCCTCCTCCTGAGCACAGAGATCGTGCCCGAGAGCTACACGGGTAAGATAAGGGAGTTCGAGCCGACCCATGTCCTGATGATCGATGCCGCCCACTTCAATGGGGAGCCAGGCGAGGGGAGGATGATCCCAACCCAGCAGATAGGGGGCGCGACCCTCTCCACTCACAACCTCCCCCTCACAATCTTCGCTGACTACCTCAGAAAAACCCTCTGCTCCAACGTCGCTCTCCTCGGCATCCAGTACCAGAACAACAGATTCGGCACGGGGCTGACGCCGGAGGTCGAGGGGGGAGCCCAGAAGATAGCCGGGGTCCTGTACGAGGTCCTGAGCTAGATACCAGGACCTAATAATCCTCAGAGAAGGAGAATCCGGCGAAAATATTTTACCTCTGAAATGGTTATGGGCTGAAAACCGGAGTCAGGCTCCCTTCTTAGGCTCGGCTGGCGGAGCCGGCGGAGCGGGTTTCGCCTGCTGGGGTGGCGGCGTCGCAGGCCTCGGCGTGCGCTTAAAGTCGAGGACGCAGCCGGGCCTGTCGAGGACCGCGAGCTCGTACTCCGTCGAGAGGTTCAGCGCGTCCGTGGGGCAGACCTCCTCGCACTGCTGGCAGAAGAGGCACTTGCCGAGGTCGACTTTCAGCCCCTCGCACTTTGGGCCGAGCCCCTTAAGCTCTATCGCGAAGCTCGGGCAGACCCTTGAGCAGAGGCCGCAGCCGGTGCACTTGTCCCCGTCGTAGGTGTGCTTCCCCCTGAGCCCAGCCGGGGGCTCCCTCTTCTCGAAGGGGTAGATCAGGGTGCAGGGCTTCCTCGCCGCGTTGCTCAGCAGCTCTCTCTCCATCGCCATGTCACATCAACCCCGTCAACGCTACCACCGCCATCATCTGGAGCACCGAGAGCGGCACTAGGTACTTCCACGCTCCCTTGAGGAGCTGGTCGATCCTGAACCTGGCGAAGAGAGCGCTCAGGTTCGATAGGATGAGGACGCAAAAGACCGTCTTGAGCACGAACCAGACTATGGGCGGGATCGGCCACGGGCCGGAAGCCCCGCCAAGGTAGAGCGATGTCAGGAGCGCGGACGCCAGCACGATCTTGATGTTGTGCCCCAGTGTGAGTAGCGCAAGCTTCTTGCCGCTGAACTCGACCTGCCAGCCGTGGACGATCTCCGTCTCGGCCTCAGACATGTCGAACGGCCTCATCTCGAGCTCCGCGAGGAGGCAGATGATGTAGATGGCGAAACCCACGAGCATGACCCCTCCGAGGGCTATCCCAAAGATGCCGGGAGCCGCCAGGAAGCGGTTCCAGCTGCCCGCCTCCCAGTTGACTATGTTCAGTATCCTGAGGCTCTGTGCCATTATCGCGGGTCCTATCGCCGCGAGCGCCAACGGTATCTCGTATGATAGCATCATGAACGCGACCCTAGTTGCGCCGACGGCCCCAAACGCGTTCGCGGAGCTCCAGCCGGCGAGGAAGG